>JAHXHT010000006.1 GCA_025656435.1 Candidatus Thiodiazotropha sp. (ex Gloverina cf. vestifex)
AATGCACTGTTTTTCTTCGCTCATGGCAGTTTTGAAGCAAGCGAGAGGAAACGTTCGCTGACAAACGATTCGTTCAGAGCTTCCTTAGCGTGAATAACACAAACATCGAGATCAGAGCCTGAATTTTCGTTCCAGCTGATCAGCAACCAAGTCATAGCCTTAAAATCGCATCTCTGCGATCTCTCCACTCTCTTCGTAGATACGGTTCAACCGCTCAAGGACGGCAGTCTCATCGGGTGAAAGCCTCTGCTGGGCGAATGCCTCTGCCAGACCAATATAGATGCGATAAGCGTCGATATAGGATCGATAATCCCTGTTTCCGGCGTGGATCAGAGAACGCTCGAACTGTATGTATTTTTGCAACAGCCGCTGGTGGTTCGCCCGGTTATAGTAGAGGTCGGAGACTGCCGGCACTTTGCAGGAAGTTGAGATAGACAGTAGATCATCGACAGTATAATTCTGTGTACTTGATCTTAAATCAAAGCAGGCCAAATGTTACCCAACAGCAAGGGATGAAAACCCTAGAAAAATGACGGCTGTTGCGAGTACCCATTGCCGCATCATTACCTACCTTTATTGTCACCAATTTATTTCAAAGATATGACAATAACCTATAGACGAAATAGGAAAGACTGTAAATATTGGAAATGGGTTGGACCGGCAGAGATTGTCGGTCGGGTGTGGTTATATCACCTCAGACAATCGGCGTTCGATCTCGTCGAGATTGGGAATATAGGCAGGACTCAGGTCCAGCTCCACCGCTTGTCTGATCAGCGGATCTTCCTCTGACGGCGCCTCTGGCTTCGGCATGACGTTATCCGTTGTTACCCTTACCAAGCTGGGGATGGCCTGTACCACCATACCGAAGCGGGAGAGCCTGGGATTGCCATTGAGCGCATTCATGATTGCGATTCTGCCACGGTGTCCGGGGGCAACGCCTTCACCGCCCAGCATAGCCTCGAAAGAGATCACCGGTATCAATACACCACGCCAGGCCATGTTTCCTAAATACCACTCAGGCCCTTCCTCTACCGGCTCCGGCGGTTGGTAGCCCATCACTTCCGCTACCACCGCATTCGGCAACAAAAGCTGCCGGTCAGCCAGAGGAACAAGCACACTTCTGACTTCACTATTCATTGTCTCGTCTCCGCCAGCACCTCATTGATACTATCGAGCAAATCTGCCTCCTGATAGGGCTTGCCCAAACAGCGTTTGACTCCCAGATCGAAGGCCCGCTTGCGATGTTTATCGCCCACACGTGATGAGATCATGATGATCGGCAGACCGTAGTAATCCACTGAATTATTAATATGTCTCGCCAGCTCGAAACCGTCCATGCGAGGCATCTCTATATCCAACAACATGATGTCGGGTACCTGCTCCTGCAGCATGGTGACCGCCTCGACGCCGTCTTTTGCGGTAATCACGTCCATATCGTTGCGTTCCAGCAGTCTGCTGGTGACCTTACGCACAGTAATCGAGTCATCCACTACCATGACACGCAGACGGTCCTCAGCACGCTTACGTTCACCGGCCCTGACCTCTTCGGCTTCGGAGCCTACTGCATGAGTCGCATCCATGCGCACCAGGGCGGCCAGATCCAGAATCAAAGCCACACGGCCATCGGCCAGGATGGTGCCACCAGTGATCCAACGAACGCTACCTACCTGCTTACCGAGGGATTTCACTACCACCTGTCTGGTGCCCAGTAGTTCATCCACCTGCAGTGCCACCTGGTGATCACCTGTCTGCAGCAGCAACAGGGGCAGCCATCGGGACGCGTCAGGTAGTTCGTGCTGCCCCATACCCATCATGCGGCCAAGATATTCGATCTTATAATTCTTATCGGCATAGTTGTAACCACTTTGCTCGCCGGCATAACAAGCCATCAACTCCTTATGACGAATCCTGACCACACCGTCTACACTGCCATGGGGGATTGCACAGACTTCATCACCCACTCGCATCAACAGCGCATCGGTGATCGCCAGTGTAAGTGGCAGACGGATAATAAAACTGGTACCACGACCTGGCTGGGAATCGATCTCCAGAGAACCGCCCAGTTGCTTAACCTCACTGGTCACCACGTCGAGGCCGACGCCACGCCCAGAGATTTGCGTGACTTCCTTAGCGGTACTAAAACCGGGAATCAACACACACTGAATCAGGTCATCATCACTGATCTCTGCATTCGCGTCGATCATGCCCTGATCAGTGGCTCGCCGGCGGATAGCCTCAATATCGAGGCCCTTACCATCGTCGGACAAGGTGATCAGAACATCATTAGCTTCCCGATCCACATAGAGGGAAATCCGACCGACAGTCTGCTTACCTGCCTGCTCTCTATCTGCCGGCCGTTCGATGCCATGGGAGACGGAATTACGCAACAGATGTTCAAAAACCGGGATCATCCGATTGAGAATACCGCGGTCCAATTCACCTTCAATGCCAAAGCACTCCAGATTGGCTTTTTTGTCCAGCTGACTTGCAGTCTGCCTCACCAACCGCTGCAGACGTGGCACGAGTTGGGCAAAGGGCACCATTCGTGTGCGTAACAATCCATCCTGCAGATCCGTCGATATACGTGATTGCTGCAGTAGCAGGGTATCGGTTTCCCGCTGCAGGTCGTTCAGCGACTCATTAATGTTACCCAGGTCATTAACGGTCTCGGCCAGCGCACGGGAGAGTTGCTGAATGTTGGAGAATCGATCCATCTCCAATGGATCGAACTCCGTTTTCTCAAGACCTTCCTTCTCATGATCCCTATCCCAGCGATAGAGAATTTGCGCCTCGGTTTCGATCTCGAGATTGCGTAGTTGTGTGTAGAGTCGGGAGACGGTCTGCTCCAGCTCCGAAAGGTTGAAGCCGAGCACACTGTTTTGCTGCTCAAGGCGTGCACGGTAGATACTGACTTCACCTGCATGATTCACCAAGCGGTCCATCAGTTCGCTGTTGACCCTGACCTGCTCCTTGCTGCGTTTGAAACCCTCTTTCTCTTCCTTGCTTTCATCGCCGAGCAATGCTTCAAGTCCTGGGGCTAGCGGAATGATATCGGCTGTTCTTTGCTCAGTTTCTTCAGAGACTTCATCAACCTGATCAGGTTCTGTATCAACAAGTTCGCTATCGTCAGACTCAGATTTGACCTGTATCGCCTCCACCATACCGCTCTCTGCCGTTTCGAGCTCACCGCCCAGCAGGGTATGCAGGCCTGTCACCAATTCATCGGAGGCTGGTACTTTTCCAATGGAACCGATCATCTCCACCTGATGAGCCAGAAAATCGATCGCTTGGCGGGCAGCATCTGTCACCAGCGGGAGAGGGTCCACCTCTTTCTGCGCCAGGGCTGTCATCAGGGACTCAACCGCATGACTGAGATCACCAACCGGCATGATACCTGCCAAACGTGAACTGCCTTTCAGGGTATGCAGATTCCGCTGCACGCCTTCGATCAATGAGAGATCCCCGGTCTGCTCCATCCAAGCCTGAAAGTGGGTCTCAATCTGCTCGACAAAATCCTTAGCTTCCTCGACGAAAATCTGTACCAGTTCCTCGTCCTCGCCCACGTCGAGCAGGATATCCTCTTCCATGACAACGAAGGAGTCGTCCATCTCATCAGACAATTCCACTTCTGAATCATCAAGCGCTAAAACATCATCCGCAATGTTTAGGCTCTCATCACTTAATGTGGTTGCTGGAGGCTCAACTTCGTTGCCAGCTTCATCAGCAGGTGATGTCGACTCATCCAATTCTTCCTGCAAATGCGGATCGAAGGTCTCTTCCTGCTCCATAGCGGGTGAATGCAGCAATGATTCAAGCTGCTGTATCAGCTCATCAGACACAGGAATACCACCCATGCCTTCCGCCGCATCAGTCTGTGTGGCTAGTAAATCTAGCGCCTCGCGACTGGTATTGAGAACCTCTTCGCTGGGTTCCAGCTTAACCACTGAGATGCCGGACAGCAGCGATTCGAGGGCATGACTTAAATCACCGACCGGTTCGATACCTGCCAGGCGGGAACTCCCCTTGAGGGTATGCAACGCCCGCTGCATCTCATCAAGTGGTCCATGATTTGCTAAATTTTCTGACCAAGCGGCATGGCTTTCATCAAGAACGCCGAGCAGCTCACGGGACTCTTCAATGAAGATCTCGACCAGTTCAGGATCACCCTCAAACTCGTACAGATCACCTTCGTGGATAAAACTTAATGGCTCTTCGTAGTAGTCAGAGGGAGTTTCATCATCGACAGCCGGCAAATCAACAGCTGTCTCCTCAGTTTCCTCCAGCTCCTGCTGCAATAGAGGATCGATAGAATCCTCATCGGGCATCTCCCGCCCTTCTTCAGCTTGGCCTATCTGCTCAATCCGCTCGAGCAACTCGTCCGCTTGCGCCACCTGACCGGTTTCAGCTGTCTGATCGGTCTGACTGGCAAGCCGATCCAAAGCCTCTCTCACCACACTTTTGAGTGGTTGAGTGAACGATAGCTCTCCGCCGGTAAGTCGATTGAACAGCGTCTCAAGGGCGTGACTCAGCTCCCCAACCGGCATAACGCCAACCAATCTGGAGCTGCCCTTGAGTGTGTGTAAAGTGCGTTTAATATCGTCTGTGTTTGCACCATCGTTAGGCGATACGGACCATTTCTCAAAATCCTGGTCAAGGGTTTCCAATAATTCCCTGGATTCCTCAACAAAGATTTCAATCAACTCCTGGTCTTCATCTACTTCGAAAAGTGCGTCTTCATCTGTAGAAACCGTCTCTGAATACGCGACACCCTCACTGACAGCTTCAGACTCCCCTGTCAGTTCAATAGACTCCGGCAGATCACCCAGATCCCAGGGTTTATCCTCCGTTTCATCAGTAGCAGGTATGGATTCGCCGTCAATTTCAGGCGGTAGGATGATTTCAGGTACGATTGATTGTTCAGTATCAGTCGACTCGAAAATATCCTGCGATTCTTCATCAAGATCAGCCAGTGCACGCTGCATACCAGCCAGACAGGTCTCAAATGGCGGCTCAGGCAGCGTATCGCCAGGTAACCAGGCCAGCAATTCACGAATGCAACTCACACCGCTGCTCAGCAGATCTGTGGCCGGTGCCTCTGCCAGGTGCTGTTGCTCATGCAGAATTCTCGTGTAACTCTCCATGGTCTCAGCCAGCCGGGCAATGGGCATGATACCAGCCATATTGGCACTGCCACGCAGTGTATGACAGGCTCGTGCCACCTCTTCGCTCACCTGAATGGAAGGCTCTGTACCGGTAGCGAGTTGCAGGAAGCTCTCTATCTCCTGCAAGTGAGTTTCCGACTCCTCAGCAAAAATACTAAGCAGTTCACTGTCTACTTCGATATCCAGCTCGGAATCGTCGAGGTCCTGCCAATCACTCACGTCCGCTTGAGAGTCAGCTTCCTCAGCTCCCCCGGTTTCGGATGAATCAACAGAATCCCCGGATAGTAAGGAGAATCCAGAAAGCTCGGTATCAATATCCAGCGACAGCTCATCATCATTCTCAAACTCATGAGGAAGCGGCTGATCCTCTATCTCGACGGGCAACTCCATCTCGATAAGGGTTTCCGACTCATCAAGTGATATCGATGACGGGGTTGCCGGTTCTGGCTGCGGCTCATCAGCTGTAAGTTCGGGTACCTCTGCAGAATCTGCAGGTAATGCTTCCTCCACCGGAAGAGGCGCTGGTTGGGCGGTCGTTTCCTCTTCCAGAGTTTTCCCGTCCGCCAAGGCAAAGGCATCCTGTTCAAGCCTTGAGACATCGACAGCCGGCACTATCCCTTGTTCCTGACAATCAATTAATTCTGGCAGGGTATCGATCATCCTATCGAGAAGATTCATCATCTGCGGACTCGCAGATATAGTCCCTTCGATCATCCGGTTTAGCATATTCTCCACTGACCAGGCGAGTTCGCCGATGGTCTTGGCGCCAACCAGGCGACCACTGCCTTTGAGAGTATGGAAAGAACGACGTATCGTGGTCAGCGCATCCTCATCATGTTGATTCTGACGCCACTGGGGAAAACGCTGTTGAATGGTTTGCAGTTCTTCCCGCGCCTCTTCGACAAAAATCTCCAGGATTTCCGGATCGATCTCCTCCAGGGCCGGTTTGTCGACAGATGCGGTTGGCGTCTCATCAACCTGACTGTCTGGTTCAGCAGGCGGTTCGGCTGCTTCAGTTGTCTCGGCTTCGAACGTCACCTCATCCGGCAGTTGCGGGGTATCAAAATGGAGACTGCTTTCACCGAATTCCAGGTCTGAGACGGCCTCCTCATCCAGCTCGATGCCTTCGGTTCGGTCGGCAGAGCCACTCAAGTCTATGACTTCAGCCGGTTCGGTGTACTCGGTAACCTCGCCGCCTTCACTCAATAAATTACTCAGCGAGGCATTGGCAATTGAGAGAATCTCCTGCCGATCACCTGCCCCATCCACTAGCGTCTCTAAGTAGTATTCAAGGCTACTGATAACATCAGCCAGATAGTTGAGTTGGTGCCGCTGGGGTGGCTCATTCTGCTCAATCAGTTGCGACTGAACAAAACTGCCGGTCTGCATCATGATATCAGCGGCATCCGACAAGTTGAGCATGCGCAACGCACCCTCAACACGCTTGAATCCGTCTCGCACACTGACCAGCACTGAAGCATCGTCAGTGGCTTCGGTGTAACCGATAATGACTTCCTTGGCCTTGGCGATATCCACCTTGGCTTCACGTACGGTCTGCTTAATCAGGTTTTCGAGTTCACCCTCAGGCATATCAAGACCCCAGCCTTCCTCGGCCGCAAGTTCTTGTGTCGGTTGCGCTGTGTGCAGGGTACTGAGAGAGGACTCAACAAAGAGGATGTCACCCGCCATCTCCATCAGCTCGAACTCTTCCGGCATACTGCCTTTGTCGACAAATCCCTTAACCTTGTCAGCCTGTCGGTTGAGTCTTGAACGCAGGGCCCCCTGTCCGATCATGCCCAGCGTATCTGCCAGCTTGCGTATCGGCGCTTCCAAATGAGCCAACATCTCCATATCCGCTTTCTCATCGCGCATAAAGAGATCGAGAATATCTTTGATACGGGTCAGCTCGATACTGACTGCATCCCTGATTGATTCAGCCAGCTCCGCATTGGAACCGGAAAGACCTTGTCTGCCTTGTGCCAACTGGTCTTCTGACGGCAATACCTGATCCAGGTTATAGGCCTCTTTGACCTGTCGCACCTGTTCGTCTTCACTCTGCGCGCGGGCGATATAGTAGAGTAAATTCTTCAGCAGGGCGGAGGACTGATCTTGCTGGATAGCATGTTCGCCACCATCGATGATCATCTTCAGCTTTCGGTCAATACGACTGAAAAGCTGTTTGACCGCGATGCCCGGTGCAATGGTCTTTTCCATGAGTCCATGCATTAGGGCGCCTGCCACCCAGAAGAGGCGGTGCACCTGTTCAGTGCCGGCACTCTGCTGAATAGAATCGAAGACCTCTACCAGCAGAGGCCAGGCCTGCTCGGTATCCCGCTGACGGTACCAACCCAGCAGTCCGAGATGAAACTTTTGACGAATCCGCTTAACCAGTTTAGGCAGCGCTTCGTTGGGCTCACCCGTTATACGACCTGTACCACGGCCAGCCTCGATTTCAGGTTTGAAAAGTGCCGCTTCCGAGAGAAGAGGCGCATCCCTCACGGCACGCAGGTCATTGAGTAATGGCAGGATGATCAGTGGAATATCCGCATCACCGCCTTGTAATTTCTCAAGATAATCCGGAAGCTGGATTAGGGCCAACATCAGGGCCTCTGCGGCATCTTCCTTCTGGCGTACACTCCCGTCCTGCATGTCGCGGACCACCAGCTCCATCTCCTCAGCCAGCATACTCGGACCATAGACCTGCACCATCTGCAGGACTCTGGCAATCTGGTGAAGATGATCACCACAGCTCTGTAGCGCACCGACGTCATCAGCCGACTCTACATATGCCTCAAGGGACTGACGGGCTTGGCGGATGGAGACATCAAGCTCATCCTTGACCCAATTCAGCGCGCCAAAATCTTGGGCATTTGTCATACAGGTGCTCTCCAGGCCAAAGATGGATATGGGTTTGACACTTGCTGATGTCGGTTGGACATAAGCCTCGCTCAGTTTCCTACGAAGGCAGGCGGAAGCCGGCTACCGACTTCTGCAACTGGTCAGAGAGATCAGCCAGGGCGCCGATGGAGTTCGCCGTCTGATGAGTACCCTCAGATGTCTGATGGGTGATCTCCTGAATGACGCTCATGGTGTCTTTGACATTGACCGCTTCTTCAGCCTGTTTCTGCGCAGACTGGGCAATCTTGCCGGTCAGGTCATCGATGTACTGGGATACATTCTCAATTTCTTTCAGGGCTTCACCGGCGTCTTCCGCAAATTTGGCGCCCTTCACCACACCGGATGTACTCGCTTCCATGGAGGTGACGGCTTCGTTGGTATCGGCCTGGATTGTCTTTACCAGTGCCTCAATCTGTTTGGTGGCGTTGATGGAACGCTCAGCGAGGCGTTGCACTTCGTCAGCAACCACCGCGAAACCACGTCCCGCTTCACCGGCCATGGCGGCCTGCATGGCTGCGTTAAGGGCGAGGATATTGGTCTGGTCGGCAATATCGTCGATCAACTCAACAATGTCACCAATCTCCTGGGAACTCTCACCCAGGCGCTTGATACGTTTGGAAGTCTCCTGGATCTGTTCACGGATATCATCCATACCGGTGATGGTATTGCGTACAGTTTCCGCACCGGTAGTGGCAATCTCTACTGAGCGCCTCGCTACCTCAGCTGACTCGCTGGCATCCTGTGACATCTGATCAATGACGCCTGTCATCTCTTTGATCGACTCATTCGCCTGGGTTATCTGCTCCGCCTGATGCTCACTCGCTTCCGCCAGGTGCATAGCCGTTGCACGACTCTCCTGGGTCGCACCGGATACTTGCTCCGAGGTCTGGTTAATCGTGGTTACCAGTTCACGCAAGGCCTCGATCGCGTAGTTTATGGAATCAGCAATCGCACCAGTGATGTCCTCGGTTACACTGGCAGACACGGTCAAGTCACCATCAGCCAAATCACCCATCTCATCCAGCAACTGCAGGATGGCCTTCTGGTTGTTTTCGTTTTGCTGCTTACTCGCTTGCTCACGGCGTTGTGCGTCAACGATCAGCTGTCCACCGAGGAGTACGAGAAAAATTGCGGCGGCAGCACCGAAAACAGCAATCATGATAGGGCCGGCTTTGATTCCCAAAATAGCGAAGCGTCCCGGTGATTCACCAAACGCCGAGATCAGAGCCTCAGCGGAATCACTGGTTGCATCGGAAGAGGTATTAACCGTGGATGCTGCTTCCAGTGCGGGTAAAACATCGGGAATGTTTGAAATGATCTCAGCCGCATTGTCCTGGATAGTACTGAACAGTGTGGTCACGTCTTGCAGCCGTTGCCTGGCGATCTTGTCGGTCACTTTCTGAATGCCCAGATCCTTGTCTCCCGACTTCAATCCCTCAAGTACACGTCCAAACAGATCCGCGTCTCGACTGAACTGATCAATAGCTGCTGCAGTCTTCTGGCCACCCTCAAGCACCTGGTTTACGTTGGAGTTGATACGCTGGATCAACATCTCCTGTTCAGCTGTGGTAAACACCTGGCGGCTGGGTGCGCGGCTGTTGATCAAGACCTCTGCCAACTCAGACAAGAGTTCCTGCATCTGCGGCACAAACTCGGAAATCACGGCGGAGAACTCACCAATGGCTAGAATGTTCTCCTGAGACTTGATGATTTCGTCGATATTTTGGCGCAATTCCAGCCATTTGTTTTCCAGATCCCTAACAGCGGGCATCACATCATTGTGTACAGCAGGCAGGTCATCCTTTTTCGCCCCATTCTTCAACTCCCACATAATGGTTTCGAAGCGGTCGCGGGTCTGTTGCAGGGTCGAAAACGACTGCATTTCACCACGCGCTGACGAGAGGGCGTATTTAGCGATCCGTTGCGCCAATACCTGTTGTTCAGCGACACGAATCAGATATTGTTCATCGTAGGATTCACGCTTGGTTGTGTGCAGAAAAGTCACCAGTGCCAAGATCAGACTCACCAGAACCAGCACAGCCAGTGTAGTAATGACTTTATTTGAGGGCAGTGCACCACCCACGCCTTTACCTTTCATTCTTCTTTCTCCCGAAAGCTTAAGCTCATTTCCCGAATCTCTTACCTATTAAACTGCGGCAATTCGAAACGCCGGATCCTCCGCCAATGCGGAGAGGCTAAATACCGGCCAAGTCATACCGTCCTGATCAAACTCGAGCTTTACATATTTCTCGAATTTACTATTCGTGGTTTTCATCTCCCTTGCTGTTTCTTTAGCAAAGTGACGCATGCCCACCATTTCACCCACCAACACACTGGTGTAACCGTCTCCCAAATCAAATACCAGAACACGACTACGCCGTCCGCGCCGGGTCTTTCTACCGATAAGAAACAATTGCAGATCGATAACGGGTATCAGTGTGCCGCGTACGTTTGCGACGCCAAGCATCCAGGGTTTCGTTCCTGGAACCGGCGTGAGAACAGAGGGGTAGTTGAGAATCTCCTTTACTACACTCAGAGACGCGACGAAGCGATTGTCTCCAACGTAGAACATCACACCTTCCCAGAAACTCTGAATCAGTTCCTGCTGCGGCAAACCTGCAGCACGGTTTCTGCTGCGTGTTTCCAGTTCGGCCAGCAGCGCAACGATGGCGTGCGGTGTATCGAGCACAGCCATTTACAGGTTCTGCTCACTCATTCAAGAGCGTCTTAATTTTGTACAGCAGTTCCGCAGGGGCCACCGGTTTGACCAGATACTCATTCGCTCCCTGACGCATGCCCCAGTTAATATCAGTTTTCTGATCTTTGGTGGTCACCATAATCACAGGTATGTCGGCGGTCTCTTCGTTGTTCTTTAGCTGACGCGTGGCTTGAAAACCATTCAGTACCGGCATCACAACGTCCATCAAAATGAGATCCGGATGCGTCTCTTTGGCCAAATCCACACCTTCACGCCCATCCTTAGCAACAACGATGCTATACCCCTGTTTCTCGAGAATTTTTTTGAAGATATGCACTTCGGTAGGTGAGTCATCCACCACCAAAATCGTACCGGTCTGCCTGCTGCCCTCATGGACAATCGGCTCTTCAGTATCACTCGCTCCCTTGCGAAACAAATTCTTAATCATCGACTTGGCCCACTCGCTGGTTAGAGATCATCCGGAATCGTGTCATTAAACACTGTTCATGCTGCCCGTTTGACATATCGCCTGATAGCTCCCAATAACTCATCCTTGGTAAAAGGCTTGGTAAGGTACTGTTCAGAGCCGACAATACGACCGCGTGCCCTATCGAACAGGCCGTCTTTACTCGACAGCATGATCACGGGGATACTCTTGAAAACTTCATTGTGCTTAATCAACGCACAGGTCTGATAGCCGTCCAACCTGGGCATCATAATATCGACGAAGATGACATCGGGGTGGTGGTCGGCAATCATAGCCAGTGCTTCGAAGCCATCCGTAGCCGTAGTCACCTCGCAACCCGCTTTTTTCAGTAGACTTTCCGCCGTTCGCCTGATCGTCTTACTGTCGTCGATCACCATGACTTTGACGCCGGAAATATCCATTTCAGTCTCATCAGCACTCACGATATACCTCTCTGGTGACTGACAGTTTCAGTTTCCACTGACACAATCACTCTCCTGGTATCACGGTAGTCAAGCCCCAAAGCTGCCACATTTGCATACCGCCGCGATAGTAGAAAATACTGTCTGTTGGATAGCCGACTTTTAACAGACCCTTGATCGCTCTTGGCGATTGACCACATGCAGGACCATTACACCAAACCACCAACTTCTTGACATTAGAAAAATCCCACTTCTCCGTCTTTCTTTCACCATCCATGAAGCCCATCTCTTCCAACTTGCGTGACATCGAGCTTACGTCTATCCGGCGTTTGGCGCCAAACAGCTGAAGTGCCTTCTCCATCTCCGGTGAATTCCCATCACCGAACTGAGTAAAGGGGATATTGATCGACCCGGGGATCGTGCCACGCTGGAACCATTCGGGAGTTCTGGCATCGATAATGATGCCCTTGTTGTCTCTCAATTCATTCTCCATGAATTTGAAGATCTCAATCTCTCCCACAGTGGAGACACGGGAATCAACCTGTTCAGGCTGAATACAGAAAGGGGGGCATTTCCGCGCTGTCTTGGCAAAATATCCCTTGAGTTCGTAGTCAGGATCCTGCACCCGTTGAACTTTAACCGAACGGCCCTCATGAATAACATGCAGATAGGGCTTATCTGCCGTCAATCCGATAACATCACTCCCCCCCGCAACTAACTCTTCAGCCCCCGACTGGAAGGCAAAAGCTAGAAGAGCGAGACTCAAATAAAGGCTAACGCCAGGCTTCATGACTTTCCTCATTTTCTGCAACTGATAATTCCACTGTTAACTATATTTGGTATGTTAATCATTGGTGTAAAAATCTGTCCATAATCATCTTTCGCACCTCGTCGATAGAGGCTCCGTCGCTATAGACCTGAAAAACCTCTTCACGGGTACGCCGGGGTAGTTTCTGATAAAAGGTATAGCTTCCCTGATAGCTTGCCTTCAGATCCTCCTCGAAGGCCTGTAAATCAATCCCCCCCTCATCCATAGCCGGCTTCGCCCCGGGTGCTTCGAGAGTCGGCTGCTCACTTGAATCCACTTTTGAAGCCTCGCTGGATATGGCTGACAAGTAGGGATCCTCTTCCGCCATCACATTCATTGGGAGGGTGATGGAGGATAATAAAATACAGCTCATGCATCGAAACCCGTATTGAATCACATGGTTAAGACGAGAAGGTCGTACCTGCATAGCACTATGTCTCTGGTCGAGAGGGTCAATTAAGCGTGCCATTCAGACATCATCCCATATGCCGAGGCAGAAAATAGTCCGCGTACTCTGGGTCAATCCAATAACCACATAAAACTCTCCCAAAATAGCAAGAGAGCTCTCCATCATCAAGAATACACTTCCCATTTTTAATCTTAATCACTGGTACTAAAGGCAAACCTATCCATATGTAAGCCCTTTTAGCGGCATTTGTTCGAAAAACTTAACTCTGTTTTTTTTCCCAAGTAAGATGGCAAACATGAGTATCAATATCGGCGTAGTGATGGACCCAATCGGCACCATCAAAAATCATAAGGACAGCACCTTTGCCATGCTGCTTGCAGCACAGGCAAGAGGCTGGACACTCCATTATATGGAACAGCAGGACCTCAGCCTCAGAGATGGAACTTGTCTCGCTCGAACCCGGGAACTCCGGGTTGAGGACAATAAAGCGGATTGGTATAGGTTTGGCGCATCCCGTCAGATGGCACTCCATGAGCTGGATACCGTCCTGATGCGGAAAGATCCTCCCTTCGACATGGAGTACATCTATACAACCTATCTTCTGGAACAGGCTGAATCGAGAGGCTGCCTGATCGTCAACCGGCCAAGCAGCCTGCGTGACGCCAATGAAAAACTCTTCACCGCCCTCTTCCCAACATGCACGCCACCTACGATGGTGACACGCCGCGCCGAAGATATCCGCGCATTTCATGCTGAACATGGCGACATCATCCTCAAACCACTGGGAGGCATGGGCGGCGCATCAGTCTTCCGCGTACCACCTCAAGACCCAAACCTGGGCGTCATCATAGAGACCCTTACTCAGCACGGCACCACCTACACCATGGCGCAGCGGTTTATTCCTGAGATCACCAAGGGGGACAAGCGTATTCTAATGATAGATGGTGAACCCGTCCCATATGCTCTGGCCAGGATACCGGCAGAGGGAGAGACCCGGGGAAACCTGGCGGCAGGGGGCCGTGGGGAGGGTGTTCCTCTTAGCGAGCGTGATCACTGGATAGCTGCCCAGGTAGGTCCGGAGCTGAAGGCCCGTGGCATTCTGTTCGCGGGACTCGACGTGATTGGTGATTATCTCACCGAGATCAATGTCACCAGTCCGACCTGTATCCGCGAACTTGATACCCAATTCGACCTGGATATCGCTGGCAACCTGATGGATGTCATCAGCGCCAAACTCACTACATGAATACAATCGGCCAACAACCTGACCGCCTCGGCGTGACACTACTGGTGGCGGCGGCTTTCCATGCCTTTGTCATTCTTGGCATCACCTTCAATCCATTCGACAGAGGCCGTCCCGATTTTCGCCAACAGAGCCTTGAAATCATGGTTGTCAACCAACCGGTCGAGGCCCCACCAGAAGATGAAAAAACCGATTTTCTCGCTCAAACCAGCCAACAGGGCAGTGGGGAGGAGAGAGAGCCGGTGAAACCTCAGCTCGAACAGATACCTGAGCCCATGCCGTTACCGCAGCAGATTCAGCCCTCGCCGCCGCAACCGCCTAAAAAGGAGAGCCCCCTACTCACCACCCAGATCTCTCCTGTAAAGACCGAAATCGAACCCCCGCCTGAGATGGCATCTCAACTCAGCGCCAGTCAGCTGCTGGCCAGCAAAAACATGGAGATTGCGAGACTTACCGCTGAACTGCAACGCAAGACCCAAGCCTATGCCAAGATGCCCAAGCGGAAAGCCATCAGCGCCAGTACCAAAGAGTACAAGTACGCGGCCTACCTTGATGCCTGGCGCCGAAAGGTGGAGCGTATCGGCAACCTTAACTATCCCGACCAGGCCAAGCGGGACCGGCTCTACGGCAATCTCGTGCTGCACGTGGCGGTGAAGTCCGACGGCAGCGTGGAGCGCATTCGAGTGCTGCACTCCTCGGGGCATAAAATCCTCGACGATGCGGCCATGCGGATCGTGCGCATGTCGGCTCCATTCTCGCCTTTCCCGGTAGAGATCAGCAAAGAGACCGATATTTTGGACATCACACGCACCTGGCAGTTTCTGCGTAGCGGCCGGCTCGGTTCCGAATGAGTGTAAACGGCTGTTGCAGCCGCCCGCTTGCGGTTGGATACTATAGCCATGCCTTCTGAGACCAACTTAACCAATCACTTTCTCATTGCCATGCCAGGCCTTGAGGACCCCAACTTTTTCCACACAGTCACCTATATCTGCGAACATACCAGTGACGGCGCCATGGGAATCGTCATCAACCGGCCGATGGATCTGCATCTGGCGGATATCTTCGAACAATTGGAAATAGAGATAGCTTCTACAAATATCTCCGAGCAACTGGTCTACCTCGGCGGACCGGTGCAGAGCGACCGCGGTTTTGTTTTGCACGACTCCTCCACAGAATGGAACAGCACCCTCAGAATCACATCAGAGATAAGTGTTACCACCTCGTTGGATATCCTGGAGGCCATCGCCTCGGATAAAGGGCCCGCTGAGAGCTTGATCGCCCTCGGCTATGCCGGCTGGGGTGCGGGACAGCTCGAAAGCGAACTGGCGCAGAATGCCTGGCTCAGCGGTCCGGCAAAAAACGATATCATATTCAATCGATCCAGCCAGGAGCGCTGGCAGGCGGCAGCCGATCTACTGGGTGTAGACCTCAACCTGCTCAGTAGCGACACCGGACACGCTTAGTGGGAACGCTATTGGGCTTCGACTACGGCACACGAAAAATAGGGGTAGCAGTGGGACAGACCCTGACCGGCACAGCTACGCCTCTGGAGACACTGCTACCGGTTAACCACAAGCCTAACTGGGCGCGTATCACGGCGCTGATTGAAGAGTGGCAACCCGAGGCGCTGGTGGTTGGGTTGCCGTTGGATGTGGATGACAGTCAAACAGACGCCACCGAACCCGCCAGACGTTTTTCACGTCAACTGGCAGGACGGTTTCAACTCAAGGTACATTTGGCGGATGAGCGATTTACCTCATTTGAGGCCAGGGACAGGCTGGGACACAAGGCAAAGCGGATTGAAACATACGATGCCGTAGCGGCTAAACTGATTCTGGAAACCTGGTTAGATGAACAGTAATACGAAGAATTTTATGGATACCGAGGCTGTGGAGTCGCTGATCGACGTCATGGCTGGCAAGATCTGGACCCTGTTGAACGAACGGGGTATCAGCGACCCACTGACGGTCGGCATCCGTACTGGGGGGGTTTGGCTGGCCGAGCTACTACACCAGGAGCTCGGACTTAAGGAACCCTTGGGAACCCTCGACATCTCTTTCTACCGGGACGATTTCACCCGTATCGGCATGAATCCCGAAGTCCACCCTTCCGATCTGCCGATACCGGTTGACGACCGTCATATTGTGCTGGTTGACGATGTCCTGCACACTGGGCGGACTATCCGCGCCGCCCTCAACGAGATCTTCGACTACGGTAGGCCATCCTCGATCATTCTCGCCACCCTGGTCGATCGTCCAGGACGGGAATTACCTATCCAACCGGATGTTGTCGGCCTCCACCCAGTCTTGGAACCAGATCAACACATCACCCTGATTGGACCCGATCCATTGGGCCTGGTCATCGGCACCAACACCAATCGCAGTTCCCGCAATCTTGAGCAAGAGTAGGACGGATGAGCCGAAGTAACGCTGAACTACAACTCGATGAAGCGGGGCGACTGCTCCACTTCCTCACCATTGATGGTCTTGGCAAGGAGATGCTGACCGAGATACTCGACACCGCCGAGGGCTTCACCGGCGTCTCGGAGCGCACTATCAAGAAAGTCCCGCTGTGTCGCGGCAAGGTGGTGGCGAATCTCTTCTTCGAGACCAGTACCCGCACCCGCACCACCTTCGAACTGGCTGCCAAGCGTCTCTCAGCTGACGTGCTCAATCTCAACATCAGTGCTTCGGCCACTTCCAAGGGCGAGACCCTGCTGGATACCTTACGTAACCTGGAAGCAATGCACGTCGACATGTTCGTCGTACGCCATGCCAGTACCGGCGCCGCCCACTTCATTGCCCAACATGCCGACAGAGGCGTTGGCGTCATCAATGCCGGCGACGGTCGTCACGCCCACCCCACCCAGGCGATGCTCGATATGTTCACCATCCGTCGGCACAAGCGCGAATTCGTTGGCCTGCGGGTCGCCATTGTGGGAGACATTCTCCACTCGCGGGTGGCGCGTTCCCAAATCCTGGCACTCAACAGCCTCGGCGTCTCCGAGGTCCGTGTGGTTGCACCCAGAACCCTGCTGCCGGCTGACGCCCGCAGTCTGGGCGTGCATGTCTATCATGATATGGATGAGGGTATCCGCGACGTGGATGTCATTATCATGCTGAGGCTGCAGAAAGAACGCATGAAAGGCGCACTACTGCCCTCTGAGCATGAGTATTTCAGCCTCTTCGGTCTCACTGAGCGACGACTTGCACTGGCCGACTCCGAGGCTATTGTCATGCACCCTGGACCGATCAACCGCGGCGTGGAGATGGACTCCCAAGTGGCCGACGGATCCAAATCGGTGATTCTGCAACAGGTCAGCTACGGTATCGCCATCCGCATGGCAGTCATCTCCATGGTCATCGGCACCCAGAACCTTCGCATGCAGGATGTGGCGGTATGAAAAAGAAGAAAAATATCAGCATCCTGGGCGGCCGGGTGATCGATCCGGCCAATGACATCGACCGGGTCACGGATCTGCATATCACCAGCGGCAAGATCCTCGCAGTGGGCGAGAGCCCTGAAGGTTTTCAACCCGACCATACCATCGACGCGACCGGCCAGGTTGTCTGCCCCGGCATCATCGATCTCTGTGCTCACCTGCGTGAGCCCGGTGCCGAACACAAGGCCACGATCGCCAGTGAGACTGCCGCTGCTACCAGTGGTGGTATCACCACACTCTGCTGTCCACCTGACACCCATCCCGTGATCGACACACCGGCGGTTACCGGTCAGATCCGTCACAAAGCCCGCAAGGCAGGCTTCTGCAGACTTTTGCCTCAGGGTGCAGTGACCCATGACTTGGACGGTTCAAGGTTGAGTGAGATGGCTGCCTTAAAATCCGCCGGCTGCGTTGCCGTCACCAATGCCTATACCCCATTGGCCAATACACTGGTGCAGCGACGGGCCATGGAATATGCAGCCACCTTCGGCCTACTGACCATCATCCGTCCGGAAGATCAGTATCTGAGCAACCACGGCTGTGCTCACGAAGGTAGAGTGGCTGATCGCATGGGGCTTCTTGGTATCCCCGAGGCGGCGGAGACCGTCGCCGTTGCCCGTGATCTGGCATTGGCTGAAACCACCGGTGCGGTAATCCATTTTCAAACCCTCTCCAGCGCCAGTGCCGCCCGCACCATGGCCTGGGCCAAGCGGGAGGGCAGGCGCGTCAGTGCCGACGTCGCGATCCACCAACTGCATCTCACAGAGATGGATCTGGAAGGTTTCGACAGTAACTTTCATGTACGCCCACCCTTGCGTACCGACACCGACCGGGATGGTCTGAGAGATGCCGTGGCAAATAACGTCATTCAGGTGATATGTTCCGACCATCAACCCCACGAAGCAGACGCCAAGGCCGCACCTTTCCCCGATACCGAACCCGGTATCTCAGGACTGGAAACGCTGCTGCCACTGACGCTCAAGCTGGTGGAACAAGATGTCATGGACCTGAGTAGCGCCATTGCCAGACTGACCTGTGGTCCGGCAGAGATACTGGGCTTACCACTGGGCACCCTGTCTCCAGGTCGTGCGGCAGACATCTGTATCTACGATCCCGAGCAACGCTGGTTTGTTGGAGCTGACGCACTTCTCAGCAGGGGGAAAAATACACCATTTCAGGGCTGGGAGATGCCTGCCCGTGTCACCCACACACTGCTCAAGGGCCGACTGGTCTACAGCCTTGCAATAAACGAATAACGCCCATGAACAAACCTCACCGCGACACAATCTTTCTCGAGGATGCAGACATCCTTTCCCACCAGGCTTTTGAGGGCGATCAGTTCGTCATGAAACTGCTGGCTCCTCACTGTGCTCAGAAGGCCCAACCTGGCAGTTTCGTACATATCACCTGTGATCCCCAGCTGCCTATGCGGCGGCCAATATCTATCATGCGCGTCTCACCCGAAGAGGGCTGGGTCGATCTACTCTATAAGCGGGTTGGACGGGGTACGACCCTGCTGGCAAAGCGCCAGGCGGGAGAGAAAATCAGCCTCATGGGGCCTATCGGCAAGCCTTTCTCACCCTCCCCCTCCCCCGAGCGTGGCAAACCGCTGCTGATAGGTGGTGGCGTCGGGATGCCGCCGATGATCTTCCTCGCTGACGCGTTACGCAAGGAAGCAGGTAAAGAACCGATGGTCATCCTCGGCTCAGAGGTCCCTTTTCCATTTAAACCTGCCCCATCCCGCATCATGGTACCGGGTATACCGAAAGGCGTGATTGCCGCCATGCCGCTACTCGATGACTGGGAAATTCCCAGCAGGTTGGCAAGTCTGCAAGATTTTCCCGGCTGTTTTGAAGGGTACGTTACAGACTTGGCACGTCACTGGATTGATGCATTGGATATGACTACCCGAAAATCTGTTGAGATCTTTGCCTGCGGGCCTCACCCAATGCTAGAAGCGGTAGCCGCACTGGCCAAAGCGTACGATATTCCCTGCCAGGTCTCCCTGGAGGAGTTTATGGCCTGCGCCGTTGGTGGTTGTGCCGGCTGTGTAGTGGAGGTAGAAACACCCGAGGGACCAGCCATGAAACGTGTCTGTGTAGACGGTCCGGTATTCGATGCGCGTCAGGTTTTCTAAAACATTGCAGACGAATTAATCACATCCGCCAACCTTTGTTCCGCGCCTTGTTGGTCCAGACCCAAACATAGAGTCCGCCACTGACCAGGGTCGTCGCCCCAGTGGCCAGCGTTAACCCCTGCAGTAGGATTTGTGGCAGGGGAAGGGGTCCGGCATCGGTCACCACCAGCAGTACCAACATGATCTGCAACAAGGTGTTAAGTTTGCTGATGAGACTCGGATTGGCATCCACTTCTTCCACGCTGTAGTGGTAGTAAAGTGCGCCGCCCATAATGGTCAGATCACGAAATATGACCAATATCACCAGCCAGACCGGGATCAGGCCCAAGCCTCCGAGGACCAGAAAAGAGCTCATTAGCAGTGCTTTGTCGGCCAACGGATCGAGCAGACCGCCCAGGTGGCTCTGCCAATTGAAGCGTTTGGCAAGGAAACCGTCGAGCCCATCAGAAAACCCGGCTACCGCAAAAAGCATCAGGGCGTAGGAGAACTCGCGCTCGAACAACAACCAGACGATAGGCAGCGTCAGGAGTATCCTCAGAAAGCTGATCAGATTGGGTATATCACGCGCATTCATTAACGTAGACGATAGTTGAGACTCTCGCCCTCCAGGTCTGACGCTACCGTATTCTCATCCATCACTGTCGGTTCCTGCGCCAACACAGGCTCCAGAACCGCTCCCAACTGAATGCCCCGTTCAAGCACCTCGCGGCTACTCTGCACCTTGGCCAGAAAACTGACATTTTCCGGATCGGCCGCAAGCAGGTCTAACTGCTCGATCATGGCCAGTGATTGCAGGTAGTCTTTGACCAAAACATAGTTGGAGAGCTGGCTGAGTCCATGGACACGTATCCGCAGTGTGGTACTCCCTTCACTCACCTGCTGTGGTGCAAAGCGCAACGCCAATGCATCTGTCGCCTGCTGCAATCCCTCATTCAACAATCCATACTTACTGTTGGCGCGCGTCTGCCAGCGATTGACTTTGTCCGGCAGGTAGAGCGTCCACTCCCCCTGCCAGTCATTTCCACCACGCCCACGTAGACGTCCCACCAGGATAACATCTGGCAGGTAACGGGTTGAGGCTCGGCGGATATCCGTCTCGAAACCACCCCAGAGATCACTAACCGGCAGAGCGGCACGATCCTCCATATCCATCAAAGGAAGTAGCACCGGTAACCCCCGATCATTTGCCGCATGCTTGACCATACGCTTTAGCTGGGGTTGCCGCTCTAATGAAACCAGGCTGCGACTGGTTCCCGATTCTTCACCCAGCCAAATCAATACAGATGGCCGAGTCGTACCCCAAACTGGTACACCACTCTGCCGTAGCAGTCGGTTGACTGCCCGTTCGTCGAAGCGCGCCCAGAGTAAACGATCCGGTTGGTCGGCATCGGGCTCCGCTGACTTATCATCCAACATACGATAACGATACTGCTGCACATAGCTCGAAGCCTTACGTAACAATCCATCGATCTCCGGATTTGATAACAGACTGCGATCACCGCTCACTTTCACCAAAACCTGTGCAAAGGTATTTTTTATACCCTTGGCCCGGGCTTCGGTACCCTGTCCCACCACAGCTGACTCTGCCTCATAAAGATTGCCAACCTGCTCAGCCTGCACACTCTGCCAAAAAAGCAGGGGCGCCAGGAGCAACCAGCAATAGGGAGGAAAAATTCTTCTATCAATCATGGCAAGCCGCTTCTAAGTAAGGTCAACGGAGAATCTTAACTCGCCGGCTGACAGGATGAAAATTTTACGCGCAGATTTGACGAATGTTTCTAATCACAATGCCTATACCTGTGATTTTGAAATAAAAGGTTTTTCCCTTTGGGCTGGTTCAGGCCTGTTAACACCCGCTCGATTATCGCTGCCATTCACACAATTTGCTGCCCGCTGGACCACGCCACACGGGGATTCTTCTGTTAGAATCGCGTTTCGAATTCATCCCAGCCAATGCCGGAGTATTTTTCTGTGGAGCAAGAGCCCAAAGACAGACAGACAACCTCTCTCAGTTACCGGGATGCCGGTGTAGACATCGACGCTGGAAATGCCCTGATCGAGCGCATCAAACCGATCGTCAAACAGACCTTCCGGCCGGGTGTACTGACCGGATTAGGCGGTTTCGGCGCGCTATTCGAGCTGCCCCTAGACCGTTATAAAGAGCCGGTGCTGGTCTCTGGCACAGACGGTGTCGGCACCAAGCTCAAGCTGGCCCTGGAACTCAACCGACATGACACCATCGGTATCGATCTGGTTGCCATGTGTGTCAACGATATAGTGGTCGCGGGCGCGGAACCGCTCTTCTTTCTCGACTACTACGCCACCGGGCGCCTGAATGTGGACGTGGCGGCCGATGTCATCAAGGGCATTGCCAAGGGCTGTGAGCTTTCAGGGGCTGCGCTCACTGGCGGTGAAACTGCTGAGATGCCCGGCATATACAGCGAAGGCGACTATGATCTGGCCGGATTTTGTGTCGGCATTGCAGAGAAAAGCCGCCTGATTCAACCGGATTGCGTGCAGAGCGGGGATGTGCTGATTGGCCTCGCCGCTTCCGGCCCCCACTCCAATGGTTACTCACTGATCCGCAAGATTCTCCAGGTCAATGACAGTGATTTGTCACAGCCGTTGGGGAATTCAACCCTGGGTGACGCCCTGCTGGAACCGACCCACATCTATGTCAAATCCCTGCTGCAACTGATGCAACAAGTGGAGATTCATGCCCTCGCTCATATCACCGGTGGCGGTCTACCGGAGAACCTGCCGAGAGTCCTGCCCGAGGGATGTAAAGCTGTGATCGACAGTGACAGTTGGCAACTCCCGGAGGTCTTTGCCTGGTTGCAGTCCCAAGGGGGAGTGACCAACAGCGAACTGCTGCGCACCTTCAACTGTGGCGTCGGCATGGTGATCTGCGTTTCTGAAACCGATGCAGCCCGTACGATTGAGACACTCAATGCCTTGGGTGAAACCGCTTGGCGACTGGGCAGTATCGAAGCCGCACCGGGGGAAGAGACACCTGGCGTGGAAATCCGTGGGCCGCTTGCATGACACTCGAGCAGCGACTCCCGGTCGTCGTCCTGATTTCCGGCAGCGGCACCAATTTGCAGGCGATCATCGACCGGGCCGGCACGGATTTACCTATTGAAATCCGCGCAGTCATCAGTAACCGACCCGGGGTTTTCGGCCTGCAACGCGCTGAGTCGGCGAGCATAGAGACCGCAGTGCTGGATCACAAGGCCTTTGCAGACCGGGAGAGTTACGATCAGGCCCTGATCGAGCTAATCGACAGCTACCAGCCGGAGTTAGTGGCACTGGCGGGCTTCATGCGTATTCTGACACCGGCTTTCGTGCGCCACTATGCGGGCCGCCTGTTCAATATCCACCCCTCTCTATTACCGAAATATCGAGGACTACACACCCATCAGCGCGCCTTGGACGCCGGTGACTCCCTGCATGGCGCCACCATTCACTTCGTAACTGAAGAGCTGGATGGCGGCCCGCTGATCGTGCAGGCACAGGTCCCGGTGCAACCGGAAGACGATGCCGACCGACTTGCTGAGCGGGTACTGCAGAAGGAACATCAGATCTATCCGCTGGCCATCCGATGGTTCGCGCAAGAGAGACTCAAACTGGATGAGGAAGGTCATGTCAAACTGGACGACAAATGCTTACGGGGACCGGTGGTCTACGCTGACCATGAACCTATCGGGTAGATTCACCCTATTCGGCAACCGATCAGCCCCCGGCTGGTGGCTGAGCATGGGGATCATGTTCTTATGTTTCTCTCCGGCAGCCAACTCAGATTCCATTTTCAAGCCCTTCTCAGCCTCATTCAGTGTCTATCGCCGCGCCATTCCTCTGGGCGAATTGGAATTGAAATTCAACCTCTCGGAGGATGGGCGCTATTTCTATCATGCCCACACCAAGCCGGGGCTATTGGTCGGTCTATTCTCCGGTGATGAGATTGTGGAGAGTCATGGCAGACTGAAGCCGCAGGGACTCATACCCGAACGCTATCTCTACCAACAGGATGATGGCGATGAAGAGCATACCCAGGTTCTCTTCGACTGGTCTGAGAAGAAGGTCCACACCACCAGCAAAGGCATCACCTGGTCACAGCCGATCGATGCCGGCACACAGGACAGACTCAGTCAGCAACTGATGGTCAGGCTACACCTGTCGCAGGGCAGTGATGACCTGGAGTATCAGGTCGCCGATGGCGGTAAGATCAAGCACTACCGATTTCAGGTGGTAAGTCAGGAGACCGTTAAAACACCCTATGGAAAACTCAACTGCCTGCGGGTTGAGCGAAGTAAAGAGTCCCGCCCACCAGATTACACAATCTGGTTTGCCACGGAACTCAACTATCTACCGGTCCGCATCGAACGCAAACAGTCGAGCGGTCACTACCGGATGGTGCTGGATGAGTTGAAGGGGTTTGAATTTTGAGTTTCCGAGCGCCCAGTGGGCCATGCGGTTAATCCGCACAACGCAAAAAGAGACTCATTACCTTTTTGAAAAAGCCCCCGGGAGCTACAGTGATCTGTGCATTGTCGATGTTGATTTCATCCAGCGCATATCCGGTCACCTCAACACCTGCCTCCCGGTACATCTCGGTGGACAACTTGAGGTCATCTGCCCAACGGGAGAGAAAATCCTCGCTGGGTGAAATATAGACGATACGTCCCACCTCCTCCTGAATCAGTTTGGAGGCACAACGTGGGCAGGGGGGATGGGTCACATAGACGGTACAGCCAGTGAGATCCCGCTTGGCGAAGATCATGGCGTTCTCTTCAGCGTGGATGGTCAGATTGAGTTTGCAGGCCCGGTCGTCGAGCCGCTCCGTCTTGTCCTCCACACCGGCAGCGAAACCATTGTAACCAAGAGAGACGATACGGTTACCGTCAGTAATCACCGCACCCACCTGCGAAGAGGGATCCTTACTCCAGGCCGATATATGTGCTGCCAGCCCGAGGAATCGGGTATCCCACTTGGTCATCAGGCCTGGCTTTCGCTCTGCTCCGATGACTTCGCAGCCGCCTCTTCCATCATCTTCTTGAGCTCACCGCTCTCATGCATCTCCAGTGTGATATCGCAGCCGCCCACCAGCTCTCCCTCAATGTAGACCTGGGGAAAGGTTGGCCAATCGGCAAAGCGGGGAAGATTCTCGAAAATCTCCGGATCCGACAGCACATTGACGTAGGCAAAGGGAACGCCGCACTCCTGCAACGCTGCGGCAGCCCGGGAAGAGAAGCCACACATGGGAAACTGTGGGGTACCTTTCATATAGATAACCACGAGATTGTTTTCTACTTGCTCCCGAATTCGATCCAGAACATCCATCGCAAATTACCTCTTAAACTGTTGTCGTGTGTACATGGGGGCAAATCCCCGAAGAATCAAACACAACGTAATGGTGGGAATTCTAACTCATGCGTCAGAGGAAATAACCCACATTAGGATAAGCTAATCATTCAATTCTCTCCTGACAGAATATTTGACCAAAGATCGGGGATTCAGTTTGCGACAACGCCCTGCCAGTCCTACCTCACATCACACGGCCCAGCACGATGTTTGTCGGAAATCTTTACAATAACTAACTGAAATAATTATATTTTTAGTCTATCTTTACAGAATTATTTAGCCAAAAAAGGGCTGTCGGGAAAATGGCAACGGCATCGGTCATTCAATGAGATTCCCAAAACCAGCTATTCCAAACGGTCACGCAATTCCAGAATAGGTATTGGATCTATGGACCTCGGCACCCCAACACAAAAGATAAAACAGCGCCGTTCTATGCCTGAACAGCATATTGGTTTCAAACTCGATGCCATTATGCAGCAGATTCTCAATGCGAGAGACAGTTATACCAGCAAGCACTGCGAGCGGGTACTCTCACTTGCCGAGGCAATAGGACATAAACTGCAGCTGAACGAGCATGAGATGGTGGTTTTGACGCTATCGGCGGGATTCCACGATATCGGCAAGATAGGCATACCTGACCACATTCTCTTAAAGCCGGGAAAACTCGAACCCCAAGAGTACGAGATCATCAAAACCCATCCTCAGATCGGCGCCAATATCCTGCGCAGTCTGGGTAACCCGCTGCTCGACGAGGTCGCTGAGTGCATCCTGCACCACCACGAATATTGGGACGGTAGCGGCTATCCCGGAGGATTGTCCGGTGAACAAATCCCTCTGATCAGCCAGATCATATCGGTGGTGGATGCCTATGACGCCATGACCACCACCCGCACCTATCGTACCGGCGCAACACAGGAGGAAGCGCTGAAGGTCATTCAGAAAGGGAGCGGGAGACACTTCTGTCCAGACATCGTGGATGTGCTGACAAAGCTTTCTCAAGAGGTAACAGCCGACTGAAATGGCGCCACGCTTTGTTCGAGATCAAAAGGACCCACGACAACAAACTGCAACAACCACTTCGCCTGCTATTCAAATGCTAAGATGAAAACCGCTACTAACTATATCGGTGTACCCAGCAGGTCGCGATGGCAGACGAACAGAGACCGATCAGTTCCAAGGCGTCTTATGCACTGGGCAAAGCATCCACACTGTCGGCGTTCTCCACCTCCATCCATGGATTGAGTGAGGACGAGGCCGCGTCACGGCTGAAAACCCATGGCCCCAACGCCCTGCCGAAGACCAAACCGCCGGGTGTCGCCAGCGTTTTCCTCAATCAGTTCCTCAGTCCACTGATCTATGTTTTGCTCGCCGCCGCGGCTATCTCAGTGACCATCGGTGAGCTCTCCGACGCCGCCTTCATCTCCGGTGTGTTGCTGATCAACGCCGTCATCGGCACTATCCAGGAGTTCTCCGCGCAGCGGGCGGCGGCGGCCTTGAGCCAGCTTGTCAGCACCCGCTGTAATGTATTGAGGGGTGGCGAAAGCTACGAGGTGGATGCACAAGCGTGTCGCTACCTCGTGATAGATTTTGGGACATCCGAGTCCCCAAAATCGACTCGCCAACGCGACAGCCGTTATGCCCCGACCGT
>JAHXHT010000007.1 GCA_025656435.1 Candidatus Thiodiazotropha sp. (ex Gloverina cf. vestifex)
TTGTTTGCTTCATGGGGTCTATATAATGATTGGCCTAGAATGTGCACCATTATCCCTCAATCGATGGATTCGTTCAGAGCTTCCCTAGCGGGCTGACATCCTTGAATGTCTCCCGAAAGAGTCGATCATCACCGGATTTGTCTTTCTCTTTACTCATGTAAGTCGTGATTTATAACGGGTAGATCTGCATGTTAGGAGCTGTCTGGCGGAATCTCAATCTCTTGGTTGTATGGGTGGCCATTTCAAAGGTGTGAAGGCCTCTCAATTCCAGTATATTGTGCCTCCGTATGAAGATCCTTCTGAGCAACGACGATGGTTACCAGGCGCCAGGCCTGCTGGCGCTGGCAAATGCCCTCTCCACGATCGCTGATATCGTGGTGGTGGCGCCGGATCAGGATCGCAGCGGCGCCAGTAACTCACTCACACTGGTCAACCCCCTGCGTGCGCGCACCATGGAGAATGGCTTTATCCGGGTTGATGGCACACCGACCGATTGCGTTCACCTGGCCATCACCGGGTTACTCGATGAGGATCCCGATCTGGTGGTTTCCGGTATCAATGCGGGCCCCAACATGGGTGATGATGTGCTCTACTCGGGTACCGTGGCGGCAGCCACCGAGGGACGCTTTCTCGGCCTGCCGGCCATTGCTATCTCGATGAACGCGCATGAGCCCGAACATATCGAAACGGGAGCACGTGTCGCCCTTGAGCTGGTACAACGCCTGTCCCGCTGCCCGCTGACGGAAAATGTCATTCTCAATGTCAATGTGCCCGACCTCCCCTATGAGGCGCTGCAAGGCTTTCGTTCCACACGTCTGGGGCATCGTCATAAGGCCGAGCCGGTGGTGAAGACCACTGACCCTCGAGGCAAGATTATCTACTGGGTGGGGCCAGCCGGCGCTGAACAGGACGCTGGACCTGGTACCGACTTCCATACCGTCCGTGAAGGTTTTGTCTCGGTGACGCCTCTACAGGTGGATCTGACCCGGCACAATGCACTGAGTATCGTGGAGGACTGGCTGATCCGATGATCATTCGGCCAGAGCATCAGGGTATCGGCATGACCTCGCAACGCACGCGGGAAAGGCTGATCCAGCGACTACGCGAAAAGGGTATCCGTGACATCTCCGTGCTTGAAGCCATGCGGAATATGCCGCGGCATATCTTCGTGGATGAGGCGTTGGCCAGCCGAGCCTATGAAGACACCGCCTTGCCGATCGGCCACGGTCAGACCATATCACAGCCCTACACGGTGGCTCGCATGACTGAGGCGCTGATGCAGGGAGCGACACCAGAGACGGTCTTAGAGATCGGTACCGGTTCCGGATTTCAGTGCGCTATCCTGGCAAAATTGGTCAGGCGTGTGTACAGCGTAGAACGCATCGAGGCCTTGCTGGATTTGGCACGGAGTCGGTTTAGGGAACTTGGCATACGAAATGTCCGTCTCAAACACAGTGACGGGGGGATCGGTTGGCCGGAATATGGCCCATTCGATGGCATATTGGTGACTGCAGCACCGACCGGATTGCCTCAGCAGCTATTGGAACAGCTAGCGGTTGGCGGCAGGCTCATCCTGCCATTGCAGAAAAGACAAGGGCAAGTGATGTTGAGGATTACCAGAACCGTGGATGGTTATCAGCAGGAACAGTTGGAGTCAGCCAACTTCGTGCCGCTGCAGGGAGGCACTATCTGATGCGACTCTTCTCCTCTCTATATAGTCGAGCGATGCGTTGGTCGCGTCACCCACATGCACCACGCTATCTTGCCGGTCTGAGTTTCGCCGAGTCCTCTTTTTTCCCCATCCCTCCCGATGTGATGTTGGCACCTATGAGTCTGGCCAATCCCAATCGTGCCTGGCATTTTGCTGCACTGACAACTTTGGCATCGGTCCTCGGTGGTCTGCTGGGTTATGTGATCGGCGTCTTCGCCTTCGATCTGATCGAGCCTTATCTGCATGAGTGGGGTTACTGGCAGGCCTATCTCAAGGCCCAGGGTTGGTTTGAAGCTTGGGGGTTCTGGGCGATTTTTCTAGCAGGCTTTTCGCCAATCCCTTACAAAATTTTCACTATCACCGCTGGCGTGATATCAATGGCGCTTCTTCCCTTCCTGTTGGCTTCAGCCATTGGCCGGGGCGCCCGTTTCTTTCTGGTAGCCGGACTCATGGCCTTGGGTGGAGAGCGGATGGAGAAGGCATTGCATCGCTATGTCGATCTCCTTGGCTGGTTATTGGTGGTTGTCTTTGGTCTGGCAGTTGTGTTTCTCAAATCTTCATAGGAGATGGGGTATCAATTTGTGGGGCGGTAATTTTCAATTGATCATCAGAGTGTTTGGATTGTTCCTTCTTTCCAGCCTCTTGTTGAGCAGCCTTGGATGCAGTTCAAAGGGTAGTGCTCCCGTCTACTCCCGCTCTGAATCTGATTCATCACCCAGGGTATCGACCAGGCAGGCTTCACGTCCTCCTCACTATGCCCGTAGTTACTACTTGGTTCAGAAAGGGGATACGCTCTACTCGATCGCCTGGCGACAAAATCTGCCCTATCAGCAACTGGCGTGGTGGAACGGTATACGTCCACCGGCTTACCAGATTTTCCCCGGCCAACGGTTGCGACTCAAGCTACCGGAGTCCAGTCAGCGAGCAGCGAATAACCCGAGACAGGCGTCCATATCTGTGCCCCGGACAAATAGCCCACCTCCGCCTTCAGCGTCTGCGAAAACGACGACCCGACCTGCCAAGAAAACTCCTGTTCAGCAGGGCCAATCCTCCGTCAAACCAAAACCCGAGAAACGGCTTAAGTTAACTTGGGGTTGGCCGACGAAAGGGAGAGTAGTGCAGACTTTTTCGCATGGAGACGCTACCCGTAAAGGCGTATGGATTGAAGGGGCAATGGGGCAACCTGTCACAGCATCTGAAGCTGGCAAGGTGGTTTATGCTGGCAATGGACTGGTGGGGTATGGCAACCTTGTCATCATAAAGCACGATCAGTCTTACTTGAGTGCCTACGGTTACAACAGTAAGTTAGTGGCTAGCGAAGGCGATACGGTGAAGCGTGGTGAAGTCGTGGCACGGATGGGTTCACCTAACAGCGGCAGCCAACCCGTGCTTCATTTTGAGATCAGGCGACAAGGTAAACCGGTTAATCCGTTACCTTTGTTGCCTCGCAGATAAAAACAAAAAAGAGATTTTGTCAGGCGGTATCGAAGTTATCGGGATGCGTGTCGAACCTCGGCATGTGTCCACTCTTGGGAGTGGAGTGTAATGAGTAAGCGTTCCGTTGAAGCGGATGATAGTACCGATAGCCCGGTGATTGACAAAGATGCTGTTCTCGCTGAAAAAGGTGAAGACAGTGAGGAAGTGGAAGTTATCACTGAATCGCCGGAAACTACCGAAGAAGTTCTGAAATTTAAGGCCCCGGAGCCTGCTGATGCGCAGATGGACGCCACCCGCCTCTATCTGAATGAGATCGGCATCTCGAAACTCCTGACAGCTGAAGAGGAGGTCTACTTCTCCCGCCTGGCGCAAAAGGGTGACCAGGCAGCCAGACAACGAATGATAGAGAGTAATCTTCGCCTGGTGGTAAAGATTGCCCGGCGCTATATGAACCGGGGATTGGCACTGCTTGATCTTATTGAAGAGGGTAATCTTGGGTTAATCCGGGCCGTTGAGAAGTTTGACCCCGAGCGGGGCTTTCGCTTTTCGACTTATGCCACCTGGTGGATCCGCCAGACCATCGAGCGGGCGATCATGAATCAGACCCGCACCATCCGTCTGCCGATCCATGTGGTCAAGGAGATCAATGTCTATCTTCGTGCAGCGCGGAAACTGGCTCAATCCCTCGATCACGAACCCAGTTCAGAAGAGATTGCAGATCTGCTCGACAGGCCGATCGATGAGGTAAAGCGCATGCTCGGGCTGAACGAGCGCGTGACCTCGGTGGATACTCCTTTTGGCAAGGATGCCGACAAGCCGTTGCTAGATACCATTGCAGACGAAAAGAGTCACGATCCCACGGTGGATATTCAGAACGATGGATTGAACGCCAATCTTGATCGCTGGCTGGGCAAGTTGAACGACAAACAACGCGAAGTGGTTGAGCGGCGTTTCGGCCTGCATGGTTACGAAAACTCAACCCTGGAGCAAGTTGCCAACGAGTTAGATGTCACAAGGGAACGGGTGCGGCAGATCCAGATGGATGCACTGAGGCGCCTCAGGGATATTTTGGAACGGGATGGTTTTTCCGTCGAATCGATCTTCAAATGAATGAAGAAAATATCTACCGTATCTGTAGCGATACGGAAATGCCGCAATCAGAGGAGGTCGAATGCTGCGATTGCGGCCTCGATCCCATGTGCCAGGTTCTTGACTACGCGGAAGTGGGTAGTGGCGTACCCGAAGGTATTCTGATGAGACGGCAGCGTGTAGTCATGGGAGAAATGCTGTTCAAGTCCGGCCAGGCCTGTGATTACATCTATGCCGTCAAGTCTGGTTCTTTTAAGGCTGTGATTAATGAGCCAGGAGGCGGGGAACGGGTCGTTGGGTTCTATTTCGCGGGCGAATTGATTGGTGCCGAAGGCATGGCTGAACGCCGCTACTCATGCGGTGTACGTGCGCTGGAATCAGGCCAGGTCTGCCAGTTGCATCTGGGACGGCTGATTGAATCGGGTCGACCGCTGGAAACGATTCAGAAGGCGCTTATCGAGATGCTTGGTAAGGAAGTGGCGCTGAATCACCTTGTGACCTCCTCACTGGTGCGGCAGAGCTGCCGAGCAGCGAATGGCCGCTTTCCTGTTGTCGCTTTCGGAGAGATTAAAAAGCCGAGGTTTCTCACCAGCGAGTGTTACGCTACGAATGTCCCGTAGTGATATGGGTAGCTATCTGGGTCTTGCTCGGGAGACCGTCAGCAGGTTATTGACAAAATTCCAGAGTGAAGGCTTGATCCGGCTTCGAAAAAAACAGCTTCAACTGATCGACCGAGCCAGCCTGAATGAGATAGCTTTTGCCAGTTGAGCAGATATTCTGAGGAGCAACCGCTCGATTTCGGTAATTTAGGTGTACGATCTTTTTGCTACAAAGTTACGTCAGTAATATAGAGTCTAACTCAACCCTTGATTCATTACCGTGCTGTTTGCACACAGATCATTTGTTTTGGTAATGATTCTCATCCCAGTTTCTTGACCATTTTTCTTGGTTAATGGTAGAGCGCTTTTAAGTTGTAATTCTTGTAAAACAAGTGTGCTTTCTTGCATTTCGTTGATCTATGTCAATTGAGTTAATGAGCCTATAAATTGCATTGAGTTTCAATGCGTTATCTAGGTGTATGCAGTCGCATTTTCCCTGAGTTTCGTATTGACATCTGCACCGATAAAGAGTGATATATGTCACGCTCAAATGCGTCATATGGCGCACTTGGGTTTTGCGAGACGTTTTTGTCGAGCAAGAAAAATTTGGGTTCTTCAATAATCTGTTTAAATAAGGGGGGTTCATGGACGCAGCAGCCGAGCAGGAATACAACTTCGATGTTGTTCGCTGGTTTACCGTCATGGCCACAGTCTACTTAGTTGTAGGCGCGTTAGTGGGTGTAATTATTGCCGCAGAATTGGCATGGCCGATCGTAAATTTAGATATTCCGTATATCACGTTTGGGCGTCTTCGTCCTCTCCATACTAATGCAGTCATCTTCGCCTTCGGCGGATGCGCATTGATGGCAACATCCTACTACAGCGTACAACGCACCTGTGGCGTTCGGCTGTGGAGCGACAAGCTCGCTTGGTTTGTCTTTTGGGGTTGGAATCTGATCATCGTATCAGCTGTCGTGACACTGCCTCTCGGTTTGACCTCCGCCAAGGAGTACGCCGAGCTGGAATGGCCGATCGATTTGGGTATTGCCGTTGTCTGGCTAGCCTATTCTTTCAACTTCATCATGACACTGGCGACACGTAAGTCTTCTCACATCTATGTCTCGAACTGGTTTTTCCTGGGCATGATGGTGATGATCACCTATCTTCACGTGGTCAACAGTCTTGCGATCCCGGTGGATCTGTTCAAGTCCTATTCCCTCTTCTCTGGTGTTCAGGATGCCATGGTGCAGTGGTGGTGGGGTCATAACGCCGTAGGTTTCTACCTGACTGCGGGCTTCCTTGGTATCATGTACTACTTCGTGCCTAAGCAGGCGGGTCGTCCGGTCTACTCTTACCGTCTGTCTGTTATCCATTTCTGGGCACTGATGTTCGGTTATGTCTGGTTGGGGGCTCATCATCTGCAATATACCGCACTGCCGGATTGGACAGGCTCTTTAGGTGCCGCTGTCTCCCTGGCTATGATCATCCCTTCATGGGGTGGTGCCGTGAACGGTATGATGACCCTGTCTGGTGCTTGGGATAAGCTGCGCACCGACTACGTCCTGCGTTTCATGATCATGTCCCTGGCCTTCTACGCCATGTCCACCTTTGAGGGTCCGGTCATGTCACTGAAGACCGTTAATGCGCTCTCCCATTACACTGACTGGACTGTCGGTCACGTGCACTCCGGTGCCTTGGGTTGGGTAGCTATGGTTGCTATCGGCGCCATCTACCACCTGATGAAGCATACCTTCCACACCGAGATGTGGTCTCAGAAGCTGATCAATGCACACTTCTGGACAGCCACCATTGGCGCGGTCATCTACGTTGTTGCCATGTGGGTCTCCGGCATCATGCAGGGCCTGATGTGGCGTGCATATGATGAGTACGGCACCCTTGCCTATACCTTCGCTGAGTCTGTTGAAGCCATGCATCCCTACTACGCCATGCGTACTGTAGGTGGCGCTATCTTCCTGCTTGGTGCAGTTCTGATGCTCGTCAACGTGCTGATGACTGTGATGAAGGCAGCAGGTGAAGGCAGTCTTCAGCAAGCTCGCACCGCTGCGGCTAGTGCTTAATTCAAAGGGGGTTTCGCAAAATGGCGAATGAAAACCAATCTGTAAGCTTTCAGGAGAAGATGGAGAAAAACATCTGGTTGCTCCTGATTATTTTGGCATTGTCTCTGTCTGTGGGCGGTCTGGTTGAGATCGTGCCGCTTTTCACGATCAAGAGTACGATGGAGCACAACGCAGCACCTGAACTTATCTGGCAACGCCAGGCAGGTCAGACGCTGAACGACTACAAGCCTGGTGATGGTATGCGTCCGTATACTGCACTGGAACTTGCTGGTCGGGACATTTACCAGAGAGAAGGTTGTTATACCTGTCACTCTCAGATGATCCGTCCCTTCCGTGATGAGAAGGAGCGTTATGGTCACTACTCGCTGGCTTCCGAGTCCATGTATAACCATCCTTTTCAGTGGGGCTCCAAGCGTACCGGTCCTGACCTCGCCCGTGTGGGTGGCAAGTACTCTGATGACTGGCATCGCAAGCATCTGCGTGCACCGCGTTCGGTGGTGCCTGAGTCCGTCATGCCCAACTACCCCTGGCTGAAAGATAACTCGGTTGAGGGTAAGGATATGGCTAGACGTTTCTCGGTCATGCAACTCATGGGTGTGCCTTACACCGCTGAGGATATTGCCAGTGCGAATGCCGAACTGGCAGGCAAGACCGAAGAAGATGCGATGGTAGCGTACCTGCAAGTACTGGGCACCATGGCCAAGCTTGACGAAAACAAGGTCTATCGTGAGTAGTCTGAAGGAGTACTTTCATACTGATTGGGCGGCGATGACCACCAATGACTGGATCGGTCTGACGATGACGGTGGTCGCCTTCCTGCTCATGATAGTCGTGTATTTCTACGCACTACGTCCAAAAAACAGGGATAAGCTAGAGAAAAATCGCTTTATCCCGATGGATGATGACGCAATTGATAGCGGAGATAAAAATGGTGGATAACAATCCTTTTCCGGGTGAAAACAATACCGGACATATATGGGACGATAACATCCGGGAGCTCAGCAACCCCCCACCACGGTGGTGGATGATAGCTTTCTGGGCTTCTGTAATCTGGTGGATAGCCTATGGTGTGCTCTATCCCATGTGGCCCACGCTTGATGGGAACACAAAAGGTGTCATGGGCTGGTCCCAGATGCAGGAGTATAAGCAGGGTGTGGCTGAGGTCGAGAGCGTCCGTGCTCAGTACGAAACCCAGATTGAAAGTCTGAGCGCCAGCGAAATTTTGGCAATGCCAGGCCTTTCAGGTTATACGGTCGCCTCTGCCAAGGTACTATTTGGTGATAACTGCGCACCTTGTCATGGTGGTGGTGGTCAGGGTGGTCCCGGATACCCTGTCTTGGCTGACGACGACTGGTTGTACGGTGGCGTCATCGACAATATCCAGCAGACCGTCACTATGGGCCGCAAAGGCATCATGACCGCGCATGGTAAGATCCTCTCCGATACGGAGATCGACAGCCTGGCGAAAGCGATTGAAGCAGGCAATCCTTCTTCCGATCCTAACTTCACCCAGAAGGGCTGTATCGCCTGTCACGGGATGGACGGTAAGGGTATGGCGGTACTGGGTTCTGCTAACCTGACGGATGGAATTTACCGTTTCATGCCTGCTGATGGCGAGACCCTGTTGGATAGCATCAAAAACACCATTAAGTATGGTGTCAATGATGTCACCGAACCGAAGACTCGTGAGGCTGTGATGCCGGCTTTTGGTGATAGATTGTCAAAAGACGATATCAAGAAGCTTGCGGTTTATGTTCATAAGTTTGGTGGTGGACAGTAAAACCTTCACTAAATTCGAACGAGCATTTTTTCCATCTGTACTGTGTGAGGCCGAGTGCCTCACACGGATTAAATAAAAGGGGATTGCTATGAACGGAGATGCAGTATTTTGAGGTTCCATCATCACCGTCGTGATCAGTGTTGTTATCATTATATTTCTTGGCTTTAAAGTTAAGAATCTAATTAAGATCGACGCTGAGAAGCACGGCAACCAATAGATTTTTTTTGATCTATTGAAGGAGGGGGGGTTAAAAACCCCCCTTTTTTTATGTGTGATTTTTTCTGTATATGACGTGTTGAAACTAAGGTATTTCCAATGGTTTAAGTATGTTGAATGACACTAAGTTATTGATAAAACGCATTGGCCAGAGAGTGCTTGAGTATATATGATTATCCTAATCTACGACCCCCTGATTTAACAGGAGAAAGACCGTTGAGTGAGACAAAGAATGTGGCATCCCGGCAGCAATCCGTGGATGACCTCTATGAAGAGTCGGTACATTGGCACTTGAACACGGGTGATGAGACCATTCATGCAAAACGCATGGGTGGCTACTGGCGGAATATCAAGTGGCTGGCTGCTTCAAGTTGGATCATTTTCTTTGTCGGTCCCTATTTTCAATGGGACGGCAGACAAGCCGTACTTTTCGATATCCCTAATCGACAGTTTCATATTCTGGGTGTAACGATCTTACCCCAGGACTTCTGGATGCTTTCCCTGGTACTTCTTTTTTTAGCGCTGTTGCTGGCCGTGGTCACGGCCTTGGCAGGCCGGGTGTATTGCGGCTTCTTCTGTTTTCAGACCATATGGACGGATGCTTTCACTTGGTTGGAGAATAAATTAGAAGGAGGTCCACAGAAAAGGCGTAAGCTGGAGAAAGCCTCTCTTGACTTCAGGAAGGTTAGAATCAAGACGACGAAGCATCTGCTTTGGCTGGCGATATCGGTACTGACCGGTATCAGTTTCGTTGCATGGTTTTATGGTGCTATTGAAATCTGGCAAGATTTTTTCACCTTAAAGGCCAGTCCCGTCGCCTACGGATTTATTGGCATGTTCACGGCAGGCACTTATGTGCTGGCGGGATTCATGCGCGAACAGGCCTGTTTCTGGCTTTGTCCCTATGCCCGCATTCAGGGGGTCATGATTGACCAAACCACAATTGTGCCTACCTACGACTACCATCGTGGTGAGCCTCGTGGACGGATCAAGAAGGGTCAGTCCGATGAAGAGCGGACGACCGGCGATTGTGTGGACTGTAAGCAGTGTATCGTTGTCTGCCCAACCGGGGTGGATATCCGTCATGGACAGCAGGAGGGGTGTATCATGTGTGCACTCTGCATCGATGCCTGTGACGAGGTTATGGAGAAGATTGGGCACCCAACAGGGCTGATTCGATTCGAGTCATTCGAGTCGATGGAAGCCAACAAAAAGCCTCAACCGCTCTACAAACGTCCTCGGGTCTGGGTCTACTCTGCCATTATGTCTTTGGCACTGGTGGGTATCGCTTACGGACTGACTTCACTGGCGCCACTGGAACTGAAGGTGATACATGCCCGTCAGCCATTATTTGTCCTTCAGAGTGACGGTAGCATTCAGAATAAATATACCCTGAAGATTCTCAATAAAATGGGTGAAGATATTCAGGCAACTATCAGTGCCACCGGGCCGGAAGGGCTGATTCTTGTCGATGCGGACCGGGTGACAACCGCCCGCCACGGAAGGGTGACGCCTAGAACTGTCTTCGTCAAGGTGCCAAAAGAGAATCTCACACAGGAGACAACTCCAATTGTGTTTACTGTGCAGGGTGGATACAACAATCAAGTGCTATCAGGTGATCGAAAGAGCGTGTTTATCGGTCCACGCCTCTAGCAATCTGTTGTATCATAGGCAACTCGCTCGGGAGGGTGGACTGTTATGTCCGTCCTTCGTCGTTAAAGATTATTTATAACTGGCAATTATGACAGAGAAAAAATCAGCTTGGCGGAGTCCGTGGGTTATCGGGTGGATCCTGATGGTGATCATCTTCTTCACCATGAATATGATCATGATCTACCTGGCGCAGAGTGGTAATCCTGGTCTGGTGGTGGATGACTTTTATGATCGCGGGCAGGATTACGAGAAGAACATGCTCAAACGTCAGGCAAGGAATCCCGGTTGGCAGATGAAGATCGATCTACCGAAAAAAATCGGTGTTGACGAACCGGTTATTTGCCGGTTTTCTGTGCTTGATAAAACAGGCAATGCTATTGATCCTGACAGTGTTACTTTCTATGCCTACCGGCCTTCGGATGCGAAGCAAGACTTTTCCGTTCCGATGCAGAAAGTGGGAGCCGGCCTCTACGAAGCTGAGGTTAGTTTTCCGTTGTTGGGTGTTTGGGATATGCTTGTCAGCGTCACGAATGGTGAGGATGAGTACAACACACCGAAACGGATCAGTGTCGGTATCGATTTGATTCCCTGAGTCCTGGTGTGTCTGAATTGAATTCAGCGCAGACCTGTTTTCACTGCAGCCTGCCGGTACCTCCTCAAGAAGAGGTTGAGGCTGAGATCGAAGGCGAAATGCAGCAATTTTGTTGCACCGGCTGTAAAGCGGTATGCCAAGCTATTTTTTCAGCAGGCCTTGAAGGTTTCTATCAGCGCACACCTGAGGATGCCTGTCTCGCACCCCCACCAGAAATTCCCAAAGAACTGGCGCTCTATGACCTTGACGAAGTGCAGGAGGAGTTCGTTGGTGGTCTGGAAGAGGAGCGGGATATTCATCTGCTTATCGAAGGCATTCACTGTGCAGCTTGTGTTTGGCTCATCGAACATACACTGAATGCCATGCCCGGTGTGGTTACGGCGCAAGTCAATCTTTCCGGTAAAAGACTTCATGTTAAGTGGCATAACGGACGTCTCCCGTTATCACAAATCATTCAACGGTTGGGACAGATCGGCTATGCCGCTGTTCCTTATGATCCCGAGGTGGCCGAGGGCGCACTGAAAAAGCAGAATCGCCATCTGCTCTATCGCATGGCATTCGCTGCATTCGGCATGATGAATCTGATGTGGATCTCCATCGCCCTCTATGCCGGTGCGGATCAGGGTGAGTTCCGTAGTCTCTTCCATTGGGTGGGGTTTGCGCTGTCGACACCTGTGTTGCTCTATTCCGGCTACCCTTTCTATAAAGGCGCCTGGTCGGGCTTGAAGAATTTACACTTGGGGATGGATCTGCCGATCGCTATCGGTGCCTCGATCACCTATCTCTATTCCGTCTACGTGACCCTGACTGGCAGCGTGGTGGGAGAAGTCTATTACGATACCGTCGTCAATTTTCTCTTCGTCATTCTGGTCGGTCGTTATCTTGAAGCGATGTCCAAGCGCCAGGCTGTTGCTGCGACGCAAAGGCTGCTCGACCTTCAGCCCAGGGTCGCTACACTCTTTCAGGGTGGCAGGGAGAAGATTGTACCGATTCGAGCCGTCAATATTGGGGATACCGTGCTGGTCAAGCCGGGAGAGCGAATTCCTATCGATGGATTCATTATCGAAGGCCGTGGCAGCATTAATGAATCAATGCTGACCGGTGAATCCCTGCCGGCAAACAAAGGGCCGGGTGACGAAGTATCTGCAGGTACGATCAACAGTCATGGTGCCCTGCAGATCGAAGTGAAAGGCTCACTGAAGAATACTGCCCTTGGCCGCATCATCAGTCTGGTCGAGGAGGCACAGGGTTCCAAAGCGCCGATCCAGTGTCTGGCAGACCAGATTGTACCCTGGTTCGTAGCCGCTACTCTGGGATTGGCGACAGTGACCTTTCTCTATTGGGTTGGCAGTTCGTTGGAAGTGGCACTATTGGCTGCAACCTCCGTGTTGATTATCACCTGCCCATGCGCATTTGGCCTGGCGACGCCCATGTCTATCGCAGTGGCCTCCGGGCTTGGCGCTAAATACGGCATCTTGGTCAAGAACGGTGAGGTGCTGGAATCGCTCTCTTCCATCAATCATGTGATTTTCGACAAGACGGGAACCCTGACTGAAGGGGGTATGTCGGTCGTTGGTATCTACACTGAAACTCATGTGTGGGAAGGGTCTAAAGAAGATGATGCGACTGAAGAGGTCCGCTCACTTATGATGAAGCTGGCTGCGGTTGAGCGCTTTGCGGAACATCCAACCGCTCAGGCCGTGCTCGATTGGGTAGCGTCCCAGTCACTGGACCAGCATGGGCTGAAAGCGAAGAACTTCGAACATAGACCGGGGCAGGGTGTCAGTGCTACGGTGGATGGTGAGGAAATATTTATAGGTAGTCCAAGTCTGCTGACTCACCATAACATCGATGCTTCAGAAACATTCAAGGCACTGGCCGCTACGCTGGATAATCGGGGTGTGGGTTCGATTCGAGTGGCCGTGGATGGCAGGGAGGTTGCATTACTGGCAGTCGAAGACAGAATCCGGTCTGATGCCAAAGATTTGATCGATGCACTTAAAGCCGAGGGGTTAAGTCTGACGCTACTCAGTGGTGATAGACGGGACGCTGCCGAGGCAATCGCCCATCGGCTAGGTGGTATGAATGTCATTGCCGAGGTGTTGCCTGAAGAGAAGGATCAGGTAGTGCAACAATTGCAGGCCAAAGGGGAACGGGTTGCTATGGTGGGTGACGGTGTGAACGATGCGCCGGCCCTGGTACGTGCCGATGTGGGGATTGCCATGGGTTCGGGAACTGATGTCTCGATCGCCAGCGCCGATATTGTTCTGATGAGTGGTGAGCTGGAGAAAGTACGCCTTGCCATCGGCCTCTCCCGACGCACGCTGAGTACAATGCGACAAAATATCGGCATTTCAATTACCTACAATATCATTATGGTGCCCTTGGCCATGTCGGCGATCGTCACTCCATTGGTGGCGGCGATCTCGATGCCGATGAGTTCACTAGCCGTAATTGGTAATTCAGCCAGAATCCGCACCCTGTTTAAAGGTGTTAAGATAAAGTCATGAGTTGTCGCGACGGAGTTGAATGATGGACGTTATCTATGGCTTGATACCCGGCATGATCCTATTGGGGCTGGCTGCGGTAGGCGTATTGTTCTGGGCAGCCCGTAGTGGTCAATTCGATGATCTTGAGGGAGAGGCACACCGGATCCTGATGGATGACGATCTGCGGCCGGCTAAAAAGAAAAAGCCCAGGCAGCGGATGCCCGATGCGGAAGATCAAGAGTAGCTAGTGTTAACAGGCCCTGGAAGTTCACCCGCCTATTCTCTCATTAACCCGGCATATCAGGTTACCGGGTTAGCACAGTCCTTATCTTCTAAAAGATTGACGCCATTCATCCCTGTTGCTTAAGCGTCTCTTCGTAACGCCTGTTATTCTCTTCAATGCGGTTGGTGAGTGGCTCGATCTCACTCAGTGGCATGTATTGAATTAACTCTTTTCCATCTGGATTGAGGCCGATGCTGATGCCATTCTCTGTGTAGATCCAGTGTGTGACACCGGTTTCTGTCTCAGTGATCTTTTCTGCCGGTTGGCCGAAACGGCTGGTAACCAACTCCTCATCCAGATTGGCATAAGGTATGTAGTTGATCAGTTTGATCGGAAGGTCGGTGGCCAGAGCATGATCCTCACTGCTGAGTTCCACTTTGTGAGTGGACTGGCTGGTGCGGCTGATACGGCTACCACGGTCATAGAGGCGTGACAGTAGTTCACTGTCTGCATCTAACACGAGAATGAAGTCGGCTCTGAGTCCGCTCAGAAAGACACGCTCGAAATAGGCCTCCAGCGCAGGATTGCCGGTATGATCAATGAAGAGATTGAGTTCACCCTGCAGCTGAAATACCTGTCTGGCATCGTTCAGCGAACTCGCCTCCAGGGTTAAGTCGAATACCTCCAGTGCACCTTGAGGGGTCAGGTGTGTCTCCCAGGGGAGTTTGGGGTCGCTGTCCACCTGACGCCCACCAGGCAGTAGAATGGCAAGTGCGATAGCGACCAGGGAGAGGGACAAAACCCAGAAGATGATCTTTTTTTCCATTGGAATTACTTTCCGGTATTGATAATTGACGAGGTACACTAACGAATCGGTCCCGCGATGTCTTGCTGCCAATGCGAATTGAGTACTGAGTGGGCATCCATCCGTTGAGTCAGCATGACCAGAGGAGATTCTACTATGGGAAGCAGTCTTTGGTTCATAACAATTCTCAAAGAACAGCCCTGGATTGGGCTGCTAGGGCCTGTTAACACTAATCCAATAGGTTCTGCTGGGACTGTTTTTGTACCCAGCAAGGCAGAATGAGCGATGTGTAGTCACTCTACATAAGCGAATGATAACGCCGCTGGGTGCAAAAACAGCCCCAGCCCTTCGGGTTACGCCTGAAAAAGCGCCACTCGGCGTTGCTCGTCGTTCATTTGGAATAACCAAACTTCTCTCCTCGCGCCCCGCAGGAAGTGCCCTTGGGGTGCGCCTTGATTGGCGCTTTTTCAGGCGCAACAGAACCTATTGGATTAGTGTTAACAGGCCCTAGCAGGCATCTTATTGTTTTCACTTCTCTTTTGGTTTAAAAAGTGGCTGGTCAAACGGCTCATGCCGGAACAGGATGAAAGCTGATTGTTGCTTTTCTGGACAGGGATGCCGACTGCTTATTATCAGGGATGCATTTCAACCGCTCCGATGGTAGCCTCCCACGCTGTTACTTTTTTTATAGGCAGGGTGGGCTGCACAGATGAAATTCGAAATCTCTGATGACCTGACACGCAAGGCCAAAATTCCCCACGATATTTTTCTGACCAATCTGATCGGTAACCATATCCTCTGGTTCGTCGCTGCGTTGGGATTGGTACGCTCCTACTGGCAGCCCTTGGCGTTAGTCCCCATCGCCTCCCTTTGTCTGCTCATCTATACGCTTTGGCGCGCCAAGCGGTCCAGGCAGAGGGATCCCTGGTATGTCATGGTGCATTGGCAGATTGCCGCTGAGAGGAGCCGTTTCTTCATCTATATGTTATTGGCGGCGTTGACCGTCGCGCTGCTCGGCTGGATCGGCTATTCCTATCTGGGGATGATGAAGGTTGCTGTGATGGCATTGGTCGGCGGCGTCAGCATACTGCCGATCATGGTGACGGTGCTGGTTCTTATCCTGATGGAGTCCGATGCCTTGCATCAGGCTACGCTGCATAAATTGAGTCAGCGGGTGGTTGATAAATATCCTGTGCCCGACGATGTGATTGTACTGGATGACGAAGACTCGCATCAACAGGGCGTTTCTGCAGAGGCTGAGGTTAAATCATAAACAGAGCTGCTGCGATCCGACGGCCCTCCGCCATCAGGATGTTATAGGTTCGGCAGGCAGCGGCCGTATCCATAACCTCAAGGCCTATACGGCGCTGCATCAGTGGCTGGGTCAGGGAGGGGTGGGGAAACTGCTGCTGTCCACCTGTACCGAGCAGAACGATCTCCGGGCTTAGATCCGCCAGTAACTCGAAATCATCGCTTGCCAGCTCTTCGATGGCCGAAGGTGACCAATCACTGATGATCCGGTCTGGCATGACGATCAGGCTCTTTCGGTAAGCCACCTGATTGATGATGACCTCTCCCGCGGCATAGTGCTGAATAGCCTGTCCATCACTGGTATTGTCGAGAACAAATTTCATCTCTCGACCTTACCTCATTCGTGTTTTTGAAAAAAGCGCCAGAATACTTGTATTTAATTGATCTTTAGCAGTCTGTCGGTTAACTTTAGATCCTTTGGGTCAAGCAAAAAGTCGAGGTTCCAGTGTCCACGCCAGAGATGGAAGAATTCCGCAGAATCAAGCGGTTACCACCTTACGTTTTCGCCATAGTCAATGAGCTTAAGGCGGCGGCGCGAGCGCGTGGCGAGGATATTATCGATTTTGGCATGGGGAATCCCGATCAGCCGACGCCACAACACATTGTCGATAAGCTTTGTGAGGTGGCGAATCGTAAGGATACCCACCGCTATTCCATGTCCAAGGGTATCCCTCGTCTCAGACGGGCCATGAGCAGTTGGTACAAAAAGCGCTACGATGTGGACCTGGATCCAGAGACTCAGGTGATCGCCACTATTGGCTCGAAAGAGGGTCTCGCGCATCTGGCTTTGGCTTGTATGGGGCCAGGCGATTCCGTGTTGGTGCCAAATCCTGCTTATCCCATCCATCCCTATGGTTTCATCATCTCGGGTGCTGATGTGCGGCATGTACCCATGGTGCCGGGGGTCGATTTTTTTGAAGAACTGGTCAAGACGATCAAGGACTCATGGCCTCGTCCCAAGATGTTGGTACTCAATTTCCCCGGCAACCCGACGACACAATGTGTCGAACTCGATTTCTTCGAAAAAGTGGTGGAAATTGCAAAAGAGTACAATGTCTGGGTAGTGCACGATCTGGCCTATGCCGATATTGTTTTCGATGGCTATGTAGCGCCGTCGATTTTACAGGTGCCGGGTGCCGATGAGATCGCTGTTGAGTTTTTCTCGCTTTCCAAAAGTTACAACATGCCGGGCTGGCGTGTCGGGTTTATGTCGGGTAATAAGACGCTTGTCGCGGCCTTGGCAAGAATAAAGTCCTACCTGGATTATGGTACGTTCACACCCATTCAGGTGGCAGCCATTGCAGCCCTGGAAGGGCCGCAGGATGTGGTACATGAAATTAGGGACATGTACCAGAGCCGTCGCGACGTACTATGCGATGGGCTAAATAATATCGGTTGGCATGTGGAGCGCCCTAAGGCGACCATGTTTGTCTGGGCGCCGATACCTGAAGCTTATCGGTCAATGGGCTCTCTTGAGTTTTCCAAGAAACTGTTACAAGAAGCCAAGGTGGCTGTCTCGCCAGGCGTTGGATTTGGCGAACATGGAGATGATCATGTCCGTTTCGGCCTGATCGAGAATGAGCATCGAACCCGTCAGGCGGTTCGCGGTATCCGCGATATGTTCCGTCGTGATGGGCTTGTCAATAACTGAACAAATATAGAATTAATCGCAGGAGATAGTATCTTGAATCCAGTCAAAGTGGGTCTGTTGGGACTGGGGACCGTGGGCGGCGGCACCTTGAAGGTATTGACCCGAAATGCCGATGAAATTGCCCGCAGGGCAGGGAGAGGGATCAGGATCAGCCATGCGGCGGCGAAAGCCTTTGACCCGGAACTGTTACGCGGTGTCGATGATATAGAGGTTACCGAGGATGCCTTCGATGTGGTGAATAATCCAGAGGTGGAGATCGTCATCGAATTGATCGGCGGCTATTCACCTGCTCGCGAGTTGGTTTTAAAGGCCATCGAGAATGGCAAACATGTGGTGACTGCCAATAAGGCGCTGATTGCCCTGCATGGCAACGAGATCTTCGCCGCTGCCCAGGAAAAGGGTGTGACGGTCGCCTTCGAGGCAGCCGTGGCAGGTGGCATACCGATCATCAAAGCCGTACGCGAAGGGCTGTCGGCGAATCGTATCGAATGGATTGCCGGCATCATCAACGGTACGGGTAATTTCATTCTCACCGAGATGCGTGACAAGGGGCGTGATTTCGCTGACGTGCTGAAGGAAGCTCAGGCGCTGGGCTATGCGGAGGTCGATCCGACCTTCGATGTGGAGGGTATCGATGCCGCCCACAAACTGACGATTCTTGCCTCTATCGCTTTTGGTATTCCCTTGCAGTTCGATAAGACCTATACGGAAGGCATTACAAAGATTGAACCCCAGGATGTGGAATATGCTGCCCAGTTTGGCTATCGCATCAAGCATCTCGGCATTACACGGAGAACCGATCGGGGGATTGAGCTGAGAGTACATCCGACGATGATTCCTCATCGTCGGTTGATCGCCAATGTGGATGGTGTCATGAATGCTGTGCTGATTAAAGGCGATGCAGTAGGACCGACACTCTACTATGGCGCTGGTGCGGGTTCTGAGCCGACCGCATCCGCTGTGGTGGCCGATGTGGTTGATGTGGTTCGAGCGCTGACATCAGATCCGGAAAATCGGGTGCCTCATTTGGCTTTCCAGCCCGGTGAGCTGGTCGATCTGCCCATTCTGCCTATTGATGAGGTAGAGACGGCTTTCTACCTGCGGATGCAGGTGGAAGACAAACCTGGCGTGGTCGCAAGGATCGCTGGGATTCTGGCAGACTCAGGTATCAGTATCGAGGCGATCCAACAGAAGGAACCCGCCGAGGGTGAAACCACCGTCCCCCTAGTGATGCTGACCCAGAAAGTATTGGGTCAGCAGCTTGACCAGGCAATTGCTGCCATTGAGCAGTTGGAGAGTGTCTCAGGTCAAGTCATGCTGATCCGGGTCGAGCGACTCGACGGTTGAAGTTATAAAAAGCAGCAATTATTTATGATTCTGTGCAACTGCCGCTAACCCCTGTTAGGTATTCCGTGTGGCGGTTCAAAGAAAAAAGGTTTTCAGAGGTTACTAACATGACGTTTCGCCCCCGTTACACTGGTTTGATTGATAAATACCGTGATCGTCTTCCGGTACATGACGATACGCGCATCATCAGCCTCGGAGAAGGCAATACTCCGTTGATCCGCCTGCAGAACATTTCGCGAGAGCTAGGTAAAGATGTTGATATCTATGTTAAATATGAGGGTTTAAATCCCACAGGCTCATTCAAGGATCGTGGTATGACCATGGCAGTGACCAAGGCTGTCGAAGCGGGCAGTAAGGCTATCATTTGTGCTTCCACCGGAAATACATCAGCAGCAGCAGCAGCCTATGCCGCGAGGGCAGGTATTACTGCATTTGTGCTTATTCCCGACGGCAAAATTGCGATGGGTAAGATGGCGCAGGCGATGATGTATGGTGCGGTTACTATTCAGATCAAGGGAAATTTTGATGATGGTATGCAACTGGTCAAGGAAGTGGCTGAGCATGTCCCAGTCACCATTGTAAATTCCATCAATCCCTATCGTCTGCAGGGCCAGAAGACGGCTGCTTTTGAGATTATCGAAGAGCTGGGGCACGCGCCCGATTACCATTGCCTGCCAGTCGGTAATGCGGGTAATATCACCGCCCACTGGATTGGGTACTGTGAATACTCCTGTTCATCTGGGGACCATGTGACCGAGGCCTGTGCGTATTGCGGCGGAAAATGTAAATTTGCCGGCGGTGCCATAACTGGCAAGCGTCCTAAAATGGTTGGTTACCAGGCGGCTGGATCCGCGCCTTTCATGCGGGGAGGCCCTGTTAAAGAACCCGAGACAGTGGCGACGGCAATTCGGATTGGTAATCCCCAGTCATGGAACCAGGCATGGAAAGTCCAGGAAGAGTCTGGTGGTTGGTTCGACGAATGTACAGATGAGTTGATATTAGCTGCTCAAAAGCTGCTTGCCGAAAGAGAGGGTATCTTCTGTGAGCCGGCATCAGCTACCTCACTGGCAGGCGCCATGCGGGATATTCAGTCAGGTAAGATACCAGAAGGCTCAAGTATCGTCTGTACGCTGACGGGGAATGGTTTGAAAGATCCCGATACTGCAATTAAACAATCTACATCACCCGTAGTTAGTATTGATGCTGAACTGGATGCTGTTAAGCAAGCTATTTTTGAGAACACGATAATCTAGCTACTTATGAAGAGAGAAGCTGTCGTAGTGAAAACAACGAAAGAGGTATCTCTCTGAATCACTATATGAAGATCGATGTTTGCAGTTATCAAGAAATTGTAAATATTGATGTAAACGAAAATACTAGTATATGCACTATGTGAATTAGGCGCTAACATTAGACCCGGATCAAAAATGTTGGTGGGCCTAGCTTACATTGCCTGCTAACTCTTCAGTTATTCATATCGCTTGTACCATTATGGGTGTATCCACTTGAGCCAGATGGAAATAATTTCGATAGTTCAAGTATATATGTATTTGCTGGTTTACAAATAGATGTAGCGATTAACAAAGAATGATTCTACAAATGTAGATGACCCGCACTTTTGTAAGAGTGATTTGATATTGAATTTTCATGCCGACTATTTATTAACTCATGACATCAGATAAAGCAAATAAAACCAAAGATACATCAGGAAGAGACAGGATTGTAAAAAATGTTTTTACCAGTTGGGGTAGCCACTTGGTTTTGGTTATTGTCGGCTTTATTATGCCTCGAATGATCGATACTCACTTAGGGAGAAACTCATTGGGTATCTGGGATATGAGTTGGTCATTCGTTAATTATTTATCGCTTTCTGGAATGGGAGTGGGATCTTCCGTTAATCGGTATGTAGCTAAGTACTATTCTGGGAATGACTTTCAGAGTTTAAATAAAGCCGTATCATCAGTCGCAGCCATACAGGTTGTTATAGCTTTTATAGTAGTGACTGGCACGGGAATGCTTGTCCTGTTCCTGCCAAATTATCTGATTGATTGGAATGATGATGAGGTGTCTCAAGCAATATCAGTAATCGGACTTCTTGGTCTAAGCTTAGCCGTTCAGATGTTTTTCGATTCTTTTCGAGGTGTAATTACTGGTTTACATCGCTGGGATCTTCATAATGGATTAAATGCATCAGCAAGTTTGGTAGCTGCTGTTCTTATGATTGTTTCTCTCACTCTCGGAAATTCATTGGTCAGTCTTGCTGTTGTCTACTTGATTGTTACTAGCGTTACAGAATTAACTCGGGTTTACCTCGCATTTTCAGTCTGTCTAAAACTTGACTTAAAAGTTAAATATATCAGTAAGTTTCATGTGAAGAAAATGCTGAAATTCGGCTTAAAATCAATTGTTGCAGGTGCATCGCCTCTTGTGGTTTTACAAACCGTCAACATCACATTGGCCAGTAGTCTTGGTGCAGGTGCGCTTGCAGTATTTATGCGGCCAGTTGCGCTGGTAAGGCATGTTGAAACGTTCTTAAACAAGTTTTCTCATGTCTTGACGCCGACAGTAGGCTCATTAATGGGCATCGGAAAAGATGAAGAGATTAAAGATTTTCTTATTCAAACAACAAAATATTCCGTTTCTATAACGCTTCCGATGGTGCTGATATTGGTAATACTTGGTGATCATATTCTAAACGTATGGATGGGTCCGGATTATGCTAATAGTACAGTAATAAGTGTCCTTGCCTTGGGCTCATTTTTTTCGATATCCCAAAGTTCAGTGTTAAGGGTTCTGATGGGAATGAATATGCACGGGAGAGTTGCAGTTTTTACATTTGTCCTCACGATAATTTTTCTTATTGCGGGAGTAATGATTAATAATCATTTTGGTTGGACGTTGGTAAATGCTGCTATCTTAACTGTCTCAATACTAACCATAACGCGTGGATTTATTATTCCAATGTATGCATGTAGGAGAATAGGGATATCGTATCTACATTATTTTAGTAAATCATTCGGTTATCCGTTATTCGGTGGGTTGATTATTTCATTGTGGCTATTTTTTAGTAGATGGCTTGGTGTAGATAATTCTTTACAAGTTCTACTTGTTGGGTTGGTAGGAACGGCTGTACTTTACCCCATCATTTTCTGGTCATATATAAAGCCCGCATTTGAAGCGAGAAAGGCGAGGAAAGCTATCGAATATAATTAAGAGTTGTGATTTAGTATATCTTTGTAAACACGATATGTTTTTTTGGCAACAACATCTGGATGAAATCTTTCCAGAGCAATACTTCTCGATGTGTCGCGCATACTATTCATAAGTTTTGTATCAATAATTATCTGCTTGATACGGCGGGCGATGTCGGATACGTCATGTGGATTAACTAAAAAACCACTTTCCCCATCTTTAACCATGTAAGGCATCCCACACATATTTGAGGTAATGACAGGTATACCCGCAGCCATTGCTTCCTCAATCCCCATTGGTGAGTTTTCTTCAAGGGAAACAAGAGCAAAAATTGTTGCTTGGGAGAGCTCATCTTGAATTTCTTTGCTATTAATTCGACCAAGCAGTTTCACGTTCCCTTCGAGATTCTCTTCCTTGATTGTTTTTGTGACTATTTCTCCGTACTCATGATTAGAAACAGAGCCGGCGAGTCGTAGTTCCACGTCATGCCCATCACTAATAAGCCTTTCTATCGCATAAATCAAATTAAGAGTATTTTTTCTAGGTGAGATAACGGCAGCACTAAAAATAATATTTTTGTTTGCGGTGTTTTCGATGCTAAAGAATCTACTAGAGATTGGGTTGTCAATATCATGAATTACTGATTTCGAAACCTGTGAAACTTTTTCACGAACATAAGGGCTTATCGAGATAATATGTGGTTGATCCGACCAGCCTTGATGCTCAATTTGTTTCCATATTTTTGAGCGTATCCATGGTAGATTCTTCTGAGATAACAATGTGTCACCATGAATGAATCCATGCACGGTGAACACTCGAGGATAGTCTAGTTTGCTCACCATTAACCCATATGTATCATGAGCATGAATTATGTCGGGATTTAAATCTGAAAGATAAGATCTAATAGTATCTCTGCCACTGAATAGGGCGTTAATGAGTTCATTCTTAGCGGTTCTGGGTAATCTGTGTATTTTTGAGCCAAGCCATTCATAATGTTTGGGGCTAGTAACGTCTCTATCCAATGTAACTACGTGCACATCAAGTTGATTGATTTCAGAAAGGCTTTTTACCAGATTTACGCTTACGGCCTCTACCCCACCATACGGATACTCTGGATCCGTAGGGAATTGCGTGACGATAGCTAGCTTGATTGGTTTATTTGTAATCATTTATTTATTCGGTTTCACTTTCGAAAATTTCAAGAAAACTATTCATTGCATTGTTTGTTGAGTGATTTGCTAAATAGTATTTCCTGGCACTGTTTGACATCGACTTCCAGATGCTTTCGTTGTCACGTAATAAAATAAATGCATTAATGAATTCCTCCGTGCTCTGTACATTGAGACCAATATCGTTGTTAGTTACCACCGTGTCTGGATTGATCGTAGATACAACAGGTAATCCATAACTCCAGGCCTCAAGAAAAGTGTTAGGGAATCCCTCGTACAATGAAGTATTACAAAAGGCAGAGACAGCGCTGTAACGTTTGTTTAATTGTTCTCTATTTAGTTTGCCATGAAGGATGACATTATTTATTGCACTCGCTCTGTCAAGAATATTCCTGGCATAATCAAGTTCCTGATCTGCACCGCCAGCAATTTCAAATATAATTCCATCGAGTGTCTCTGCTATGTCAAGAAGGACCTCGACACGCTTTACAGATGCAATCCTTCCTACCCATAAAACATGAAATTTACAATCCTGTAAATGTTTGGGTTGTTTGAAATTGTCCATTGGTCCTGGGCAGGGCATTGGTAAAACTTCCGAGCTGAGGGAAAAACCTAATCGTAGAGAATTTTGTTGAGACTTTGTTTGGCAAATTATCCTATCAGCATTCTTGAGCCCATGCTTATATAGGACTTTTTCACGATAAGTGCGTAAAGACGGAAGATTGATATCACAATCAGGATCACTTGCAACTGAGTAAATAAACTTTCTGTTGTTTAGTCTACACCAAAGCGCAACTTGGCCAGTGACATACTCTGCACAGTTTTGATAATAGACATCTGCGTTGGCTTTTTTAAGTGATCTTATAAGTGAATGCCATCTCGGATAAAAAAAACGTATTCCAGGTATGCCGTCATCTCTTCTGCAAAGTTTAATAATTGTTACATTGTCTAAGATTTCATCTTTTAAATTATTCTCATTCCATGTGATGATGGAAACTTTGTGTTTGGTGTTATTGGCAAGCCACTTTGCTAAAAGTGCCGTTTGGCGCTCTACACCACCAATATGTCCTGATTCACTATTAGTCATTGCACCATAAGCAAAGTTTGCCACAATACAAATGCTAGCCATTATTGTTACCCGATGAATAATAATTAAGGGTCTTAGGAAGCTAAGCGAGTCCAATCGGCTTCTCTCGAAGCAGTTTTAGAACGAGTACATAGACATTATCACGCCGATGGTTAA
>JAHXHT010000008.1 GCA_025656435.1 Candidatus Thiodiazotropha sp. (ex Gloverina cf. vestifex)
GCATTAGGTGGAATCACCCCGATACAGAAGCTGGCTCAGACAGCTTAACAGTGACTACTTTTGAGTCCCATTATTAATGGGGGGATTACCGCCCGACTCACGAGCCAAATGGCAATCATCAAATAGATAACAGGTGCTTTTGCATAAAGAGACAAGCATAAGCATCAAAGGCACTTCAATTAAAACACCAACCACCGTAGCCAGTGCAGCCCCGGAGGACAAGCCAAATAGAATCACCGCTGTTGCTATTGCGACTTCAAAATGATTAGAAGCGCCAATCAAGGATGCCGGCGCAGCATCCTGATAAGAAAGCTTTAACCATCTTGAAAAAACGAAGTAACCAAGCGTGAAAATAAATATGGTTTGTATGAGAAGCGGGATGGCGATCCATAGAATAGTCAGTGGATTATCAAGAATAACCCCGCCCTTGAAGGAAAACAGAAGCACCAGCGTGACCAGTAGCGCAGTAATACTGGCGGGTGTCAACCAATGCAAAAACTTTTCATTAAACCAGACCATACCCTTGTATTTAATAATCCAGTTTCTTGATAAATAGCCAGCAACCAGAGGCAGTGCCACATAAACTGAAACAGACAGTAGCATTGTTTCCCAAGGTACGGGCATAGCATTCACATTCAACAACAAGCCACCCAATGGCCCATAGAGAAACAGCATGAGTAATGAGTTGATGGCCACCATGACCAACGTGAGACCATCATTACCCTTTGCCAGATAACCCCACATCAGTACCATCGCAGTACAGGGCGCAATGCCAAGCAAAATGGTTCCGGCAATATAACTGCGCCATAGCTCAACTTCTTCACCATTGGCCAGAATTTCCGTGCCTGGCAGGAAATCTCTAAACAGGTAGCCCAGGAAAAAGTAGGCGATCGCAAACATACTAAACGGCTTGATAACCCAGTTAATAAATAGTGTTAGCAAAACCGGCTTGGGTGTTTTTGCTGATTTCATCACCTGAGTAAAATCTATTTTGACCATGATGGGATACATCATAAAAAACAGGCAGACAGCAATGGGGATTGATACCTGGTAGATGGAAATATCATTTAACGTCGTAGCAACGGTTGGCGCCAGTTTTCCCAGGGTAATGCCGCCCGCAATACAGAGCAGGACCCAGAGAGTCAGATAGCGTTCAAATACTGATAACTTTCTTTCTCTCATATCGATCTATTGCACCTGTGAATGTATGAACCATGAACCAATTTTCTCAGCCTGTAGGTTGGGCAGTTGTCTATCTGGGCCAATGATTCAGGACGCTCTTTTCCGATAGTCGACCTTTACCGAATCCGCACCGGTCAATTTTTCCAGTCGACGCAATAGCTCGTCGGTGGGATTGACCCGCCACTCCTGCCCCAACAGGATGTCGCCGCTGGCCTGGGCTGTTTGGTAATGGAGACGGATACCGGTGGTACCACCACGGAAGGGGCTGAGGATATGCTGTAGCTGTTCCCGGAAACCCGAGGCATCGAGCCCGTTGAGTTTGACCTTGACGTTAAGCAGACCAGCATAGTGGGCGCGGGCCTGTTCAAAGGTGAGTACATTGTCGATGCGGATACTCAGACCGCCTCGAAACTCGTCATAGCTAAGGCCACCCGAGACGACGAGAATCTTATCTGCCGAGACCAGCTCCCGGTGTGTTTCGTAGGTATCGTTGAAGAGGGTGCATTCAATACGACCGCTGCGGTCGTCCAGCAACACCGTGCCCATGCGGCCCCGTTGGGTCTGTCGATGGGTAGCGGTGACCACCAGACCTGCCACCACTACGGGCACACCTCTTCGGCGATGCCCGGGTGCACCATTGCTATCGAGACTGAGATCACCGATACGGCTTGAGGTAACCTTTCCCAGTTCATCCGCATAACGATCAATGGGGTGGCCGGTGAGATAGAGACCGAGAGTCTCTTTCTCCGCCGTCAGTCGTTGTTGCTCCTCCCACTCCTCAATATCGTCAGGGATGACCTGTGCATGGCTCGCCTCGGTGGGTTGTGGATCACCCATACCGAACAGGTCGTTCTGACCCACCTCCTGCATGGCGTTGTGCTGTTCAGCCAGCTTCAGTGCCAGCGGCAACTGCTGCATGAGGGTCGCACGATTCTTGCCCAGGCCATCCAGTGCACCGGCACGGATCAGTGACTCCAACACCCGACGGTTAACTTTACGCAAGTCGATACGGCGACAGAAGCCGAAGATGTCATCATAGGGGCCATTGGCATTCCGCTCATGGATGATCGACTCGATGGCCGACTCACCCACCCCTTTGATGGCACCCAATCCGTAGACCACGGTTTTATCGTCGACGGCGGTGAACTTGTATTCGGAGAGGTTGACCTGGGGCGGCTCCACTTTGAGTTTCATGCGGCGACACTCGTCGATCAGCGGCACCACCTTGTCGGTGTTGTCCATATCCGCAGAGCAGACCGCCGCCATGAAGGGTGCCGGGTAGTGGGCCTTGAGCCACATGGTCTGATAAGAGACCAGGGCATAAGCGGCTGAGTGAGACTTGTTGAAGCCGTAACCGGCGAACTTCTCCATCAGGTCGAAGATGTAGCGGGCGGTCTCCTCTTCCACCCCCCTTTCCACCGCACCTTTGCGAAAAATCTCGCCCTGTTTGGCCATCTCTTCCGGCTTCTTCTTGCCCATGGCACGGCGCAACAGGTCGGCGCCGCCGAGAGAGTAACCCGCCAGCACCTGGGCGATCTGCATGACCTGTTCCTGGTAGAGAATGACACCGTAGGTGGGTTTGAGGATCGGTTCCAGTTCGGGATGGGGGTAGGCCACCTGGGCGCGACCGTGTTTGCGGTTGATGAAATCGTCCACCATGCCGGACTGCAGCGGTCCGGGGCGGAACAGGGCCACCAGGGCGGTGATGTCGTCGAAACAGTCGGGCTGGAGTTTCTTGACCAACTCCTTCATGCCACGGGATTCCAACTGAAATACCGCCGTGGTCGCAGCACTTTTCAGCAGCCTGAACGAGGCCTCGTCATCCATCGGAATGACATTGATATCGATCGGCGCCTGTCCCGCTTTATCCCGCTCGGCATTGACTGCCTTGAGCGCCCAGTCAACGATGGTCAGGGTACGCAGGCCAAGGAAGTCGAATTTGACCAGACCCACCTTCTCCACGTCGTCCTTGTCGAACTGGGTCACCAGACCCTCGCCATTGGCCTCGCAGTAGAGCGGCGTAAAGTCGGTCAGCAGACCGGGGGAGATGACCACGCCACCGGCATGCTTGCCGGCGTTACGGGCACAACCCTCCAGCTTCTTGGCCATCTCGATGAGTTCGTTTACCTCTTCGTCGTTGCGATAGGCATCCTTGAGATCGTCACTCTCTTCCAGCGCCTTATCGAGGGTCATACCGATCTCGAAGGGGATCATCTTGGCGACCCGGTCGGTAAATCCATAGGGGTGACCGAGTACCCGGCCCACATCGCGCACCACCGCCTTCGCCGCCATGGAACCGTAGGTAATGATCTGCGAGACCGAGTCGCGCCCATAACGGCGGGCCACGTAATCGATCACCTGGTCGCGCTTATCCATGCAGAAGTCGACGTCGAAGTCGGGCATGGAGACACGTTCCGGATTGAGGAAACGCTCGAACAGCAGTTCATGCTCGATGGGATCGAGATCGGTGATTTTGAGGGCGTAGGCCACCAGGGAACCAGCGCCGGAGCCACGCCCCGGTCCCACCGGAATATCGTTATCCTTGGCCCACTGGATGAAGTCGGCCACAATCAAGAAGTAGCCGGGAAATCCCATGCTGTTGATCACATCGAGTTCAATCTGCAGGCGCTCGTCGTAGACCTTGCGCTGTTCTACGAAATCAGCAGCTTCGGTATCGAGGATACGGGCCAACCGCCACTCCAGTCCCTTGCGTGACTCGGCGGCGAGGAGCTCCTCGATGGTCATCCCCTCGGGGATGGGAAAATCGGGCAGGAAGTTTTCCCCCAGGGTCAACTCGATAGTGCAGCGCTTGGCGATCTCGACACTGTTCTGCAGCGCCTCGGGAATGTCGGAGAAGAGTGCCTGCATCTCTTCCGACGTACGCAGATACTGTTGTTCGCTGTAGTGCTTGGGTCGCCGAGGGTCATCGATAGTACGTCCCTCGTGGATACAGACCCGGACCTCGTGGGCATCGAAATCCTCAGCCTTGAGAAAATGCACGTCGTTGGTCGCCACCACCGGTACCCCATAGTCGGCTGCCAGGGTGACGCTCTCGTGCAGGCAACGTTCCTCGTCGGGTCGACCGGTACGATGCAGTTCCAGATAGTAGCGATCACCGAACATCGCCAGCCATTCACCCAGTAACTTCTCCGCCTCTGCCGCATTTCCCGCCAGCAGGGCATGGCCCACATCGCCGTAACGACCGGCGGAGAGTGCGATCAAACCGTCAGTATTGCCCGCCAGCCATTCCCGCTCCATCAGCGGCCGTCCCAGGTGCTGCCCTTCTCGATAGCTGCGTGATACCAGGCGGGTCAGATTCTTGTAACCCATCTGGTTCTGCACCAGCAGTACCAGGCGGAAGGGTTTATTGGCATCCTCGGGATTGCGGATCCAGGCATCCACCCCGGCAATGGGTTTAACCCCCGCAGCCAACGCCGCCTGATAGAAACGTACCAATGCAAATAGGTTTGACTGATCGGTCAGCGCCACCGCCAGCATACCGCTTTGTGCCACCTGCTTGACCAGAGGTTTGACCCGTACAAGGCCATCCACCAGGGAGTATTCGGAGTGGACACGGAGATGAACGAAGGAGGCTTCCATAGGGAGTGATTCTACCCTGAAACGGGCTCAAAACATGAGCCCGGTTTTTATTCGGCAGCGACAAATGTTTGAAATAGAAAGCTGTACCGATAATTCGATGATTTCTCTAACAAACATAGGTTCGGCCGACACAGGAGGCCCAACCTACGCGCTGGGGAATTAATTATGAATTTTAAATGTTGAATTGTGAATTCATGAGCTCGCTTCGCTCGTGTTTAATCTGGCATTAAAAAAACCTGCGTAGCGCACGTCAACAATTCAAAATTCAACATTTAAAATTCACAATTATCCAACACCCGCCGCACAGGACCGAATGAGCGGCGGTGAATCTCCGTCACCCCCAGCATCTGCAGGGCTTCGATATGCTGTTTGGTGGGATAGCCTTTGTGTTTGGCCAAACCGTAACCAGGGTAGTGTCCATCCAACTCGACCATCTCTCTGTCTCTGGCCACCTTGGCAATAATTGAGGCAGCGCTGATCGCCGGCTCACTGCTGTCGCCGCCAGCAATGGTCCTGACGCTGCAAGAGAGTTGTGGTGCGCGGTTACCATCCACCAGTGCCAGTTGCGGTTCAGCGGTCAACCCGGCCACTGCACGCTGCATGGCCAGCAGGCTGGCTTGCAGGATGTTGATACGGTCGATCTCATCCGGCTCAGCTCGGCCCAGGGCCCAGCAGTGTGCCTGTTCACGGATCTGAAGGTCGAGGGCCTCACGCCGTTTCTCACTCAGCTTCTTGGAATCAGCCAGACCCTCGATGGGTCGATCGGGATGAAGGATCACGGCTGCCGCCACAACCGGCCCGGCCAGGGGGCCGCGGCCAACCTCGTCGACCCCGGCGATATGAATAGTGACGTGCATCATGTCTGGTGTTGTCATTGTGTTTTTCTAATGAGTGCCAGGACTGCTTCAGCCGCCTTATCCGCCGCATTGCAGCGCAGACGTTGATGAATCTCCTGATAGTGGGTGGCGATCTCCCCGCGTTTTTTCGTATCATCCAGCAGATCGAGGAGTGCCGGTCCGAGGATATCCGGCCTGCACGCATCCTGGAGAAACTCTGGCGCCAGCGGCTGATCAGACAGGAGATTGGCGATGGCTACATGGGGAATTTTCAACGGATTGAAGGTACGGATCAGCCAGTGGCTCAGTGGTGAGAGGCGGTAACCCACTACCATCGGCCGTTTCAGCAGCAGGGTCTCAAGGGTTGCTGTGCCGGAGGCAGTCAGTACCAGATCAGCAGCCCCGATAGCCTCTCTGGACTGTCCGCCCAACAGGGTGATATCGAGATCAGGTGTGAGTGCCTGCATGCGTGTCAGAAAGGCCTGCTTTACCCGTTCATTCACCATGGGCGAGACGAACTGCAACTCGGGTCTTTGCTGGTGACACCGGCGAGCCGTTTTCAGAAAATCATCAGCCAGACGGCCGACCTCACTCATTCGGCTTCCAGGCAACAGTGCCACAACCGGACGCTGTGGATCAAGACCAAGCAATACCCGAACAGCAGCGGCATCCGGCGCTTGCAGGGGAATCTGATCTGCCAACGGATGTCCCACATAGGCGGCATTGACCTGATACCCACGCAGAAAATCAACCTCGAAATCGAAGATACAAAGCATCAGGTCGACGGTATGTCTGAATTTTTTTGCCCTGTCCTGACGCCAGGCCCATACACTGGGACAGACGAAATGGGCCGTGGTGATCCCTGCGGCTTTGAGACGCCGCTCAAGGGCCAGCATGAAATCGGGAGCATCGACACCGATGACCAGGTCGGGTCTCTCGCGCTCAAAATGGTCAGCCAGTTGTCTGCGTGTTTTCAGCAGATGCGGCAGGTGTTTGAGGATCTCGGTGAGTCCCATCACCGGGTCCATTTTTGCCAGAGTGCGACAACCGGCAGCCTCCATCAGGGGACCGGTCATACCTTCGAATTGAATTTGGGGATGCCTGTTTTGCAAAGCTTCAATCAGTGCAGCGGCCAGCTGGTCTCCGGAAACCTCGTTGGCCAGGATACCGATGCGGATGGGGTTGTCTTCACTGTTCATCTGCTGTTATCGCCTGCCCACCTACCACGTATCCGACGGAGATGAACGATTAAGATTCTACGAGTGCGCCAGGGCCACACTGTGAATTAACGCAGGATTCCCCGCCCGCTCTCTGCCAGAAAGTCATGCAGGATTTTAAGGGCAGGTGTCTGCTCCAGCATTCCACCAATCTCCACACGAGTCTCTTCCAGCCTGAGCTTAGATTTGTAGATCAACTTATATGCCCGCTTAATCTGCTGGATATCTTCTGCAGTAAAACCGCGACGTCTCAATCCTTCACTGTTGATGCCATGGGGTTTTGCCGGCTGACCGGAGACCGTGACATAGGGTGGCAGATCCATATTGACCGCCGAGCCCATGCCACAAAAGCTATGCGCACCGACACGTCCGAACTGATGCACCATGGTAAATCCACCGAGAATGGCATGATCACCGATCTGAACGTGACCACCCAACGAGGCCCCATTGGCAAGAATAATATGGTCACCGATGATGCAATCGTGGGCCACATGAATATAGGCCATGAAAAGATTGTCACTGCCGATGCGGGTAATACTCTGATCCTGCACCGTGCCCCGATGCAGGGTGGCACATTCGCGAATCACGTTGCGATCACCGATCTCCAGCATAGTAGGCTCGCCAGCGTACTTCTTATCCTGCGGGTCTTCACCAACCGAGGCGAACTGATAGATGCGGTTATCCCGGCCGATATGAGTCGGGCCATTGATCACTACGTGGGGACCAATGGTGGTTCCACTGCCAATTTTTACCCCCGCTCCAATGACGGAGAAGGGCCCCACAGAGACCCCCTCTTCCAACTCTGCAGTAGGATCGATGACTCCTCGCGGATCGATCAGCTTCCTATCTCCCTGGCTGTACACATGATCTCGGCAGTGGCCACCGTACGGCCATCAACGGTAGCCGAGCAGGTAAAGAAACCAATCCCGCGTTTCATCCTATTCTGCTCTACATCAATGATCAGTTGATCGCCCGGCTCTACCTGTTGTTTGAAGCGAGCTTTATCGATGCCGACGAAAAGATAGATAGTGGTTTCATTGACCGTCTCTGGATTTGACTCCATGGCCAGCAGCCCAGTGGCCTGCGCCATGGCTTCGACAATCAACACACCCGGCATCACCGGTTGGACCGGAAAGTGTCCGTTGAAAAAGGGTTCGTTATAGGTCACATTCTTCAACGCCTGCAGGCGGGTATCCTTCTCAAATTCGACCACTCGATCGATTAACAGGAAGGGATAGCGGTGCGGCAGCAAGCTCAGCACCTTATTGATGTCCATCGCGATCAAACCACTCTCCAGTATCTGAATCTCATCATTTGTCCGGCTTTTCTTCCAGCACCCCGATTTTCTTTTTCAGGGCCTTCAATTCCCTCTGCATCTCTTCGAGACGACGCAGCCTGGCAACCAGCTTACGCCACTCGCCATTTCCCATGGCTGGCAGACCGCCACTATAGTAGCCCGGTTTCTCGAAAGATCGTGTGACCAGGGTCGCTGCCGAGAAATGGACATTATCGCCGATCGTCAGGTGTCCTACCACGCCGGCCAGGCCGCCGACAGTACAACGGCTGCCTATTTTTGTCGAGCCGGCCACTGCAGAGCAACCCGCCATGGCAGTATGCTCGCCGATCTCCACGTTATGAGCGATCTGGATCAGATTATCCAGCTTGACCCCATCATGAAGAACTGTGTCCTCAAGCGCACCCCGGTCAATGGTGGTGTTGGCGCCGATCTCCACATCATCTCCGACACGAACCCGTCCCAGCTGGGGAACCTTTTCCCATCGGCCTTCATCATTAGCTAAACCGAAACCGTCCGCACCCAGCACTGCGCCGGGATGAATCAGGCATCGTCGACCAACAATCGTATCGCGGCAAAGGGTGACGCGAGCCACTAAGCGGCTCTGCTCACCGACCCGGCAACCCGCCTCGACCGCACAACCAGGCCCGATGATGACAGCGGCACCGATGGAGGCGCCATCACCAATCACGGCACAGGCACCCACATGAGCAGTCGAGTCCACCACAGCGGTTTCGGCCACCACCGCACTCTCATGAATGCCAGGGTCGATGGCTGGCGCCGGAAACAGCAGTGCTGCTGCACGGGCATAGCTCAGGTAAGGATTATCCGAAACCAGTGCTGTGACAGGGCATGCCTCAGCCTGCTCCGGTGCAACAAAGACGGCTGAGGCCCGGGTGGTTTTGAGATACCGGTTATAACTGGGATTGCTGAGAAAACTCAGTTGTCCAGGCTTGGCATTCTGCAGGGTGCCAACCCCGGAGATCATCACCTCGGCATCACCCCGCAACTCGGCTCCCACTGTCCGAGCGAGTTCCCCCAGTTGCATGACCAAGCCCGTAGACCTCGGTGCTACTCAGCCTTAATCTGCTTGAGCTTTTCCAGTACCAGGTCTGAGATATCAATTTTCTTGCTGAAGTAAACCACGCCATCCGAAACGATCAGATCGATCTTCTCCGCTTTTCCGACCTCCTGGATCACCTCACGTACCTGTTGGCGGAGCTTTTTGAACTCCTCATTCTGCCGTAGGTTGAGGTCCTCACGAAACTCGGTCTGAGCATTCTTGAGCTTACGGCCACGGTTGAGAATGTCCCGCTCCAGCCGCTTTACCTCCGACTCACTCATGACGGAGCCGTCTCGCTGGAGTTTCTCTTCCAACTGCTTGAGTTGCTTCTGGCTTGAAAGCAGCTCCTTCTCACGACGTGAAAACTCCGTCTGCAGGCGATCTCTTGCGGCTTTGTACTGAGTTGACTCTTCGAACACCTTAGTGGCATTGACGAACGCGATCCGATACTCCTCGGCGAAAGCAGCACTGGACAGGAATAGCAGTACGGGCAATAAAAAGAGATGCGTTTTTAGATATTTCACTCACTCACTCCTACTGTGGCTAGAAACCGCCACCAATTCTAAACTGGAATTTCTCGGATGAATCACCCTCCTCCTCAACAATGGGATAACCCAGACTGAAGGAGAGTGCACCAACAGGCGAGAACCAAGATAACATTAGACCGGTCGACACTCTAATCCGATCCCACTCGATATTCTCCCCTGCCTCGACGTCAAAGACATTGCCTGCGTCGAGAAACAGGCCGGCACGTACGGTATCCTTGAAATCTTCACCGAATACCGGAAATGCCAGTTCCATTTGACCAATAACTTTGGCATTTGCTCCCAAAGCATCACCCTGTGAATCTTTCGGCCCCAGGGTGTTCTCCTCGAATCCCCTGACCGTACCAATACCGCCGGCATAGAAGTTACGGAAAAAGGGTAGCGCTTCATCCTCACCAAAACCGTCACCATATCCCAGTTCACCGTTTAGCATGAGGGTCAATGCGCCAGTCAGCGGGAAGTAACGGGTATGCCGATAGGTCATGCGATAGTATTGCAGGTCGCTGCCCGGAGTATTGGCTTCAAGAGCGAGTACCTGGCGCCCACCACGGTTGGGGAAGATCGCCCGATCCCGGGTATCGCGGACCCAGCTGCCAGTCAGTTCAAGATCTCTGAAATGGTCGCCATTGGCCGCCTCGAAATCGATGATCTCCTGTGAGGGAGACGAACCAAGAAAGAAGGTCGTATCCTCATAAACAACACCGAAGCGCAGCCGATCGAATTCAGTCAGGGGAATACCGTAGTTGACTCCCAGCCTGCCCACATCTGTGGAGAAGCTGGAGATATTGAGTTCTGCAAAATCGGTCTGCCGATAACTCATTTCAATACCCCGGCTCACACCGTCGATGGTGTAGTAGGGATTGGTGTAGGCAATGCTCAGTTTCTTGGTCGCATCACTGGTATCAAAACCCGCACTGACACGCTTGCCGCTACCCAGGAAGTTATCCTGCGTAATGCTCGCATTGAGGGTAATACCCTGGGTTTGTGAGAAGCCGACACCCGCACTCAGACTACCTGAAGCGCTCTCAGTGACATCGACGTTGACATCCACCAGATCGGTGCTGCCCGGCACTGCCGGGGTTTCAACACTGACGTCGCTGAAATAACCGAGACGCTGCAGTCTGTCACGGGAGAGTTTTGTCTTTTCACCGGAGAACCAGGCCGATTCCATCTGCCGCATCTCCCGCCGCAGGACCTCGTCACGGGTAGAGGCATTACCGCTGAAGTTGAGGTAACGAACATAGACCCGCTTGCCGGGATCGACGAAAAAGGTAATCCCGACAGTACGATTCTCGCGGTCAATGTCGGGAATACTGTTCACATTGGCGAAGACATAACCCGCATCCGAATACTTACTGTTGAGTCCGTCTGCGCTGGCACTCACCTTCTTACGTGAGAATACTTCCCCACGTTTCAGATGAATGAGTGGGAACAGCTCCTCATGAGGCAGCTCCAGGTCACCCGCCAATTTGATATCGTTGAGGGTGAGTACCTCTCCCTCGTCGATCGCGACAGTAATATAAATATCTTTTTTATCAGGCGTGATCGATACCTGGGTCGACGCTATCTTGAAATCGATATATCCCCGATCGAGATAGAAGGAACGCAAGGTTTCAAGATCCCCGCCCAGCGCCTGCTTGGAGTATTTATCCTTACTGGAGAAGAAGGCGTACCAGGCTGGGATTCCCAGCTCAAATTCATCCAGTAACTCATCATCATCAAAGGTGTGATTTCCGATCAGATTTATTTTCTTGATGCGGGCAGTGAGCCCTTCGGAGATCTCGATTTCAATACCGACCCGATTACGCTCAAGGGGTGTGACCGTTGATTCAATCCTTACCCCGTACTTGCCACGGGAAAAGTATTGGCGGTTCAGTTCCTGCTCCACCTTCTCCAGCAAGGCGCGCTTAAAGACGCGGCCTTCCGCCAGGCCGATATCTTTCAGACCGGCCAGCAGCTGATCGGTTTCCAGATCTTTGTTACCGCTGATATTGATTTCTGCGATGGCGGGACGTTCACGGACAAAGACAATGAGAATATCACCATCCCGTTCCAGGCGAACATCTTGGAAGAAACCTGTTTTGAACAGGGTACGAATAATTTGTGCGGTATTACCCGCATTGACCTCATCCCCGGTTTTCACCGGCAGGTAGTTGAATACGGTGCCGGCGGAGATGCGCTGTAGGCCCTCGACCCGGATATCCTCCACCTGGAACGCCCTGACTTGTGAGACCACCAACCCCAGAAACAGCAAGAGGAGAGCGGCAGGAAGACGAACGCGTGAAGACATATGGTGATTACTATTTTATTGCTGAATTTGTTTTTGGTTGCTCAGAATCCATCATGCCCAGCCTTACTGGAGGACAACACAGCGCGTAAGTATAAGGGATCTTCGCCCTTGAGGGTACAGAACAACTAACCGAGATAGCGATTCAGATCGATAAAAATCGCAAGCCCCATGATGGCCAGGAGAATCAACATACCCATCTTCTGACCCTGCTCCATAAAGTGTTCCGAGAGGGGAGACCCTTTGACCGCCTCGATCAGGAAGAAGAAGAGGTGGCCCCCATCAAGGACCGGAATCGGTAAAAGATTGAGCACACCGAGGCTGATACTGACGACAGCCAGGAACTTGAGGAAATAGACAATCCCGTGGCTGGCTGATTTCCCTGCATAGTCAGCGATAGAGATGGGGCCACTGAGATTCTTGACCGACACCTCACCGACTATCATCTTGCCCAGCATCCGGAGCATCAGGACCGAGTAATCCCAGGTTTTTGCCATGGACCGGCCAACCGCCTCGACCGGTCCGTAGCGAACCACCGATCGGTAGCTCTCTCTGAGGTCTTCAGGCACCTTCGGACCTGCACCCACACGCCCAATGGTCTCATCGCCTTCTTTCCTCGATGCGGGGGTCAGGCTGAGTGTCAGTACCTGAGAAGCCCGCTCAATCTCCATTTGCAGGGACTGTTCGGGACGGGCGCGCACATACTCCACCCACTGATTCCAATTCTCCACCGCTTCACCATCGACTGAGATGATCCGATCACCAGACTGAAGGCCGGCACGATCAGCGGGTTCGCCCGCAAGAATCTCATCGAGAACCGGCGGAAGAATAAGACGGGCCGGCGACAAACCGAGACCCTTCAGGATCTGCCCTTCCTCCGCCAACTCCTGGAGTCCTTCAGTCTGCAGAGAGTAGTGGCGCTCATCACCCTCTTTTGTACGCACATGAATCGTCAGGGTCGGCTCAACCAGCGAGCGACCCAGTAGCTCATAGATCACAAGTTCCCAGGAGGGAGTCGGTTTTCCTGATACCGATAGAATTTCATCTCCCGGCTGAAAACCAACCTGTTCGGCGCGGGACGCTTCAGACACGTCCCCCACCAGGGGCTTGAAGCCGGTGTCGCCGGTGACAAAGATCAACCAGAAGGCGAAGATGGCGAAGAGAAAATTGAATAGGGGGCCGGCCACCACAATGGCGCTGCGTACCGGCAGGGACTGACGATTGAAGGCACGTGCCTGCTCTTCAGGTTCAACCGGGGCTTCCCGCTCGTCAAGCATTTTAACGTAGCCACCCAACGGTATAGCCGCGATAACAAACTCCGTACCATCCACCCTGCCCACCCGCTTCCACAGTGGACGACCAAATCCGATGGAGAAACGCAACACTTTGACACCCAGCTTACGGGCCACCCAGAAATGACCGAACTCATGCACAGCAATGAGTATCGCCAGGGCAACAATAAAAAAGAGAAGCTTGAAGAGTAGCGCGTCCATAGAATCAGAATATTTCCGGTTAACCCTTTTTCAGACCCTGCTCAGGGCCACTTGTTCCGCGACACCACGGGTCTCTGCATCGATTCTCAGCAGTCCATCGAGGCTATCGACCTTACCTGCCGGCAGCCGTTGCAAAGTCTCATCCACCACCACTGAGATATCCGTAAACCGAAGTCGCTCAGCGAGAAAAGCTGCTACAGCCACCTCGTTGGCGGCATTGAGAATCGCCGGTGCCGTGCCTCCCGCTTCGATCGCTTCGAACGCCAGACGCAAGCAGGGAAAGCGCTGCAGGTCAGGCACCTCGAAATCGAGCTGGGCGACCTGGAGCAGATCGAGACTCCCCACGCCGGATTCGATACGATCCGGCCAGGCCAGGGCATGCGCGATGGGTGTCCGCATATCGGGATTACCCAACTGGGCAAGTACCGAACCATCAATGTACTCCACCATGGAGTGGATCACGCTCTGGGGATGCAGCACAACCTGGATTTTCTCAGGCTCGGCATGAAACAGCCAATGAGCCTCGATCACTTCCAACCCTTTGTTCATCATGGTGGCGGAATCCACCGAGATCTTGCGCCCCATCTCCCAATTGGGATGAGCGCAGGCCTGGGCCGGTGTCACCGACTTCAGCGCCTCCAGAGGTGTTGTACGAAAGGGGCCACCCGACGCTGTCAGCAAAATACGCTTGACCCCACGGGCTTCAAGATTGCGGGCTCCATCCGGCGGCAGGCATTGGAAAACCGCATTATGTTCGCTGTCGATAGGCAGGATCTGCGCCCCATGGGCCTCAGCCTCCTGCATGAACAGCCGCCCGGCGACCACCAGTGCCTCCTTATTGGCCAATAACACCCGTTTGCCGGCACGTACCGCAGCAAGGGCAGGCAGCAGGCCGGCAGCGCCGACAATGGCTGCCATCACATAGTCTGCATCAGACATGGCGGCAGCTGTTTCCAGGCCACGCAGGCCACAAAGCACCTCTGTGGGAACGCTCCTCACAGCCAGGGCCTTGGCCAGCTGCCGTCCCGATAGCTCATCAGCCATGACAGCCACTTTGGGTCTGAACCGCTGGCACTGCTCTAGCAACCCATCCACATCACTGTTGGCGGTGAGCGCCTCGACCCGATATTTATCGGGATGGCGGGCAATGACATCCAGGGTACTGACACCGATGGAACCGGTGGAACCCAGTACGGTGATACCTTTCATCCGGCCTCTCCGAATAGCATCAGACCCAGCAGAAAAACAGGGGCCGCTGCGGTCAGGCTGTCAATCCTGTCCAACATGCCGCCATGCCCCGGCAGCAGCATGCCGCTGTCTTTCATCCCTTGTCGCCTTTTCAACAGGCTCTCGAAAAGATCACCGACCACAGAGAACAACATGGTCACCAGGCACAACATCAAAATCAGTGGCACCTGAGAGAGCCTTGTATCAAACCACCAAACCAGAAATAGTCCACACAAGAGCGCACTCGCCATCGCCCCATAAACTCCCTCTCGTGTCTTGCCGGGGCTTACTTGGGGTGCCAGCTTGTTACTACCCCAGCGATGACCTGCGAAGTATGCACCCACGTCTGCGCTCCAGATCAGAATCAGAAGAAACAGCATCAGTACCGGACCATTCTCCGGGGTCCGGTGTATGACGACCAGTGACAACCAGGCCGGCACCAATACCACGAGTCCTTCAAATACGCGTAGCGGTTCAAGACCTGGGCGTTCGGCCTCACCTTGATAGCGACTCAGACGAAAAAGTGCCAACAACCACCACAACACACTGAGTCCAATCACCCCAAAAATCCAGGCTGGAGGCAGAAAGAGATAGACACAAAGCATCACCAGGAGTACGAACAGGGTATAGAGCCATTGACCGGCCTTATGGGAGATACCACTCAGCGTTGCCCACTCCCTTGCACCGAAGCCAACCACCAGCGCCAACAAGAGCGCCACTATGTCAGTCGGCAGCAGCCACACCGCGGTAATAACCAGTGGCGCTAGGATAAGTGCCGTGATAACGCGCTGCTTCAACATGGCAGCTTCAGGATGCCTCAGCCTGGTCCTGGATCTGCTCACCAGTGCGACCGAAACGTCGCTGCCTGTTGGTGAAGTCCGTCAGCGCGGCATCCAGCGCAGCGCCGTCAAAATCCGGCCAGAGAATATCGGTAAAATAGAGCTCGGTATAAGCACATTGCCATAGCAGAAAGTTGCTGATGCGCTTCTCTCCACCGGTACGTATAAAGAGATCAGGTTCGTGTAGATCGGCAAAGGAGAGCGCATCTTCAAGCATTGACTCGTCGATCTGCTCAGGGTCTATCTCGCCGGCCTGTACCCTCTCAGCCATCTGTTTGGCTGCTTGTGTGATATCCCAGCGCCCCCCGTAATTGGCAGCAACTTGCAACACAAGCCCTGAGTTCTCAGCAGTCAGCGCCTCGACTTCACCAATCTGGCGCTGCAGCTTATCGGAAAATGCGGCACGATCTCCGATCACTCGCAATCTCACACCATTCCGATGTAGTCTGCGCGCCTCTTTTTTGAGTGAACGGATGAAGAGATCCATGATCAGGCTGACCTCTTTCTGAGGACGACGCCAGTTCTCGCTGCTGAAGGCAAACAGGGTGAGGATAGAGATACCGCGATCCACACAGGCCTCCACAATCCGGCGTACTGCTTCGACACCAACCGGATGGCCGGCATAGCGGGGCAAGCCTCTCCGCTTCGCCCAACGGCCATTACCATCCATGATCACCGCAATATGTCGCGGCAGTCTCGTGTCATCTGATTCGGGTTCCTGAGGCGTCCCCTGTATCATGTTGACTGATGGCGAGTGGATGATGTGATCACAGTGAACCTGAAGATCAGATCTCCATCAGGTCCTTCTCTTTCTCACCCAGCACCTCATCAATCTCCTTGATATGTTGATCGGTCAGATTCTGAATGATCTCCTGACCGCGACGCTCATCATCTTCGGAGATCACCTTGTCTTTGACCAACTCTTTGAGATCGTGATTGGCATCCCGACGAATATTACGCACTGCCACTTTTGCACCTTCGGCCTCATGTCGCACTACACGAATGAGATCCTTGCGCCGTTCCTCGGTCAGTGCGGGCATGGGTACGCGAATCACGGTACCTGCACTCATGGGATTGAGGCCGAGATCAGAGGTCATGATCGCTTTTTCTATTGGCGCCACCATGGTCTTTTCCCAAGGCGTGACAGTCAGTGTACGGGCATCCTCGGTATTGATATTCGCCACCTGACTGAGAGGCACCTCGGAACCGTAATAATCCACACGGATGTGATCCAATAGACTGGCGTGTGCCCTGCCTGTGCGCACCTTGGCCAACTCATGCACCAGGGATTCCACACTCTTACCCATACGGGTCGCCGCGTCGGTTTTGATATCGTCGATCATCTCAGTCGCCCTTTTCCACCAGAGAACCGATGGCCTCACCACGCACCAAACGCATGAGAGCACCCGGATCATTAACATTCATAATACGCAACGGCATGCCATTATCTCTGCACAGCACGATGGCCGTTGCATCCATCACCTGCAGGTTTTCCGCCAATGCCCTATCGTAGGTAAGCGTCGGATAGAAGACCGCTTGGGGATCTTTCACCGGATCCGCAGAATAGACGCCATTAACCTTGGTTGCCTTGATCATCAGGTCGGCACTGATCTCGACTGCACGGAGACTGGCCGCCGAGTCGGTTGTAAAGTAGGGATTGCCGGTACCCGCCGCCAGAATGACGACTTTCCCCTCTGACAGTAGTCGACGCGCATCCCGCGCCGTAAAACGGTCACAGACATCCGGCATCTCCAGCGCAGACATCACGCTGGAAGCCACCCCAATACGGTCGAGGGCATCCTGCATGGCGAGGGAGTTCATCACTGTCGCCAGCATGCCCATGTGATCACCACGCACCCGATCGAAACCACCCTGAGCCAATCCGGCGCCACGAAAGATGTTGCCGCCACCGATGACCAAGCCTATCTGTATACCCGCATTCACCAGGTCACGGATCTCACCGGCCACTCGCTGGAGAATCTCAGGATTGATACCGAAGTCATCATCACCCATCAATGCCTCGCCGCTGAGTTTGAGCAGGATGCGTTGGCCGATCAGTTGGGTCATTGACTGAGATTCTCTGGTGTTATGGGTTTTGCGTGATTATAAACGGTCGTGAGAATAAGGTCTTGTTGTCGCAGGATCTGTTTTCACGGCCTTCCCTGGCCATACGAGTTACATCTTCGCCTGAGCCATGACTTCCTCAGCGAAGTTCTCCTGTTTCTTCTCAATACCTTCGCCAACCTCAAATCGCTTGTACTGGGCCAGCTTGGCATCCCGACTTTTAAGCAGCTTGGCCACTGTGGTGTCCGGATCCTTCACGAAAGCCTGCCCCAGCAAGGTGTTCTCAGCCAGGAACTTACGCATACGGTCATCCACCATCTTCTCGATGGTGTTATCCGGCTTGCCACTCTCCTTGGCCTGCGCAGTGACGATCTCACGCTCTTTGTCGAGCAGGTCCTGAGGCATCTCCTCTTCGGAGAGGCAGACTGGGTTGGTTGCTGCAATGTGCATCGCCAGGTCCTTGCCCAACTCATCATCACCACCCTCAAGCTCCAGCACTACGCCAATTCTGACACCATGACGGTAACTGATGAGCTTGCCGCCATTGGCCTCGAAGCGGGCAAAACGGCGTACATTCATATTCTCGCCAAGCTTGGAGATCAGTGCCTCACGCGCCTGGTTGACGGTGGTATCTTCACCCTCATGCAGAGACAACTCCATCAATGCGGGCACATCATCGGCACCACCGGCCAGAACCCGGTCTGCTACGGCCCCTACAAAGGAGGTGAAATTGTCATCCTTGCCGACAAAATCGGTTTCACAATTGATCTCAACCATGGAGGCCTGGCTGCTGTCAGCATTGAAACTGAGCACAATCACACCTTCCGCTGCAATGCGGCCTGCCTTCTTGGCAGCTTTGGCCTGGCCTGATTTACGCATATTTTCGATCGCGACATTGATATCGCCATCGGTCTCAACCAGTGCCTTCTTGCACTCCATCATACCTGCGCCGGTACGCTCGCGCAGTTCCTTCACCAAAGCGGCTGTAATCGCCATGACTAATTACCTTCTGTGTTACTCAATCTGTAAACGGGAAAGGCCGGATTCAGTACGATACCGATGCCCGGCCCACTCTTTACTCTTGGATATTCAAGACGAGCCGATCAGGAAGCGTCTTCCGCTACCTCAACAAACTCCTCACCAGTGCCGCCACTGACGGTCTGGGCTGCACTGGCCCGACCCTCAAGAATGGCTGCCGAAGCGCCCTGCACATAGAGCTGGATGGCGCGAATGGCATCGTCATTCCCCGGGATTACGTAATCGATATCGTCAGGCTCATTATTGGTATCTACCACACCAATGACAGGAACACCCAGCTTACGGGCTTCTGCCACGGCGTTTTTCTCATGACCCACATCGATGATAAACAAGGCATCGGGCAAGCCATTCATATTCTTGATGCCACCCAGGCTGCGCTCGAGCTTTTCGAGTTCGCGACTCAACCCCAGAGCCTCTTTCTTATTGAAACGCTGCTCGACACTGCCATCCTCAAACATCGATTCAAGCTCCTTCAGGCGCTTAATAGACTGTTTGATGGTCTTGAAGTTGGTCAGCATGCCACCCAACCAGCGATGGTTGACGAAAGGCATGCCACAACGCTCTGCCTCTTCACGGATTGCTGTCTGCGCAGCTCGCTTGGTACCCACAAACAGCACTTTGCCGCCATTGGCAGAAAGAGAGCCGATGAAATTCATGGCATCCTTGAACAGCGGGAGGGTCTTCTCCAGATTGACGATGTGAATTTTGTTGCGATGTCCGAAGATGTAGGAACCCATCTTGGGATTCCAGTAACGGGTCTGATGTCCGAAATGCACGCCAGCCTCTAGCATCTGGCGCATAGATACTTCACTCATGAGTGACTCCTGATTGTATCGGGTTTTAACCTCCACATATCCCATGGTCCGACCTTCTATAGAAGGCACCCGGGCCCACGTGCCGATATGTGTGTGTATTTGCCGCCGACAAACCCTGTTTGTACGGTGGCTTTGAATTTCTGAACCGATTGCGATTCAGCGGGGCGTTTTATACCATAAGCAGCTTAATGCGACAAACGCTTATCACCCCCCAAACCCTTCAACCTCCCGGAATTTCAAGCGATTTCACATGAGCGCCACAATAAAAACTGCAGATGAGATCGAAAAAATGCGCATTGCCGGCCGCCTGGCAGCCGAGGTGCTGGAGATTATCGAGTCACATATCGCGCCCGGCATCACCACGCTGGAGCTCGACCGCATCTGTCACGACCATATTGTCAACGTACAAAAAGCCATTCCGGCGCCTCTCAATTACCGTGGATTTCCCAAATCCATCTGCACCTCGGTCAACCAGGTCGTCTGCCATGGCATTCCGGCCGATAAGTCACTGAAAAAAGGGGATATTATCAACATTGACATCACTGTCATCAAAGACGGTTATCACGGTGATACCAGTAAGATGTTCACTGTCGGCCAACCCTCCATCCTGGCGAATCGTCTGATGGGTGTGACTCAAAAAGCACTTTGGATCGGTATCGAACAGGTAAAACCAGGATGCAGGCTGGGTGACATTGGCCACGCCATCCAGACTTTTGTGGAAGCGCATCACTATTCCGTCGTCAGGGAGTATTGTGGGCACGGTATCGGGCGAGAGTTTCACGAGGATCCACAGGTACTCCATTACGGCACGCCAGGTACCGGCCTGGTCCTGCAACCCGGTATGTGTTTTACCATCGAGCCGATGGTCAATGCAGGAAAGCAGCAAGTCAAACTCAAGCCCGATGGCTGGACTGTGGTCACTAAAGATCGCAGCCTCTCCGCCCAGTATGAGCATACATTGCTGGTCACCGACGACGCTTATGAAGTGCTGACCTTGCGCAAAGAAGAAACGCATCTCATTTCTTAGGCTGCCTGGACCTCCAAGATGATCGATAACGCTGCGCTCAACGAGGCATTCACGCCTGGCACTTCTCCGATCCAGCCATGCAAAACCTACCTGAAACACTACACGGAAACGCTCAAAGAGCGCTTCGCTACCGGGTTAATTCCTACCAGTCAGCTCGTCGCCGAACGGGCCAGTCTGGTTGATGAGATACTCAAGCAGGCCTGGCAACAACAATTCGCAGACTCAGCAGAAGCAGCGCTGGTGGCCGTCGGTGGTTATGGCCGGGGAGAACTGCATCCCCGCTCCGATATTGATCTCCTGATCCTGCTCAGCAGTGAGGAGAACTTCGACGCCTTCAAAAACCGTCTTGAGCAGTTGCTGACTCTGCTCTGGGATATCGGCCTGGATGTCGGGCATAGCGTACGTACCATTGATGACTGTGTGCAGGCAGCATCACAGGACATCACCGTTATCACCAATCTTGTCGAGTCCCGCCATCTGGCCGGGTCCAGGCCTCTTTATGAAACCATGCTGGAGGCTACCGGATCTGACCACATGTGGAACAGTCATGATTTCTTCGAAGCAAAATGGCAAGAGCAGATACAACGCCATGCCAAACATGACAACAGCATCAGCAACCTTGAACCCAACATCAAGGAAAGTCCCGGGGGACTTAGAGATATTCAGACCATCGGATGGGTCGCAAAACGCCACTTCAGAATCAAAAATCTCCACGATTTGGTGGTTCATGGATTCCTCACTGAAGCCGAGCACAAAACCCTGATTGATGGTCAGAACCATTTATGGCGGGTACGTTTTGCCCTCCACCTGCTGAATGGAAAACACGACGACCGGCTGCTCTTCGACCATCAACGAACTCTCGCATCCCAGCTGGGTTATGACAACGACTATGCCAATTTGGCTGTCGAGTGCTTCATGCGGGACTACTACCGCACGGTGATGGAACTGAGCCGGCTCAATGAGATGCTGCTACAGCATTTCCAGGAGAAGATCCTCCTAAAAGATGAACTTGGCGACCCAAAAACGATTAACCAGCGATTTCAAAGCCGCAGCAACTTTCTGGAAGTCACCCACGATCAGGTCTTTGAAGAAACCCCCACTGCACTGCTAGAACTCTTCCTCATCCTGCAGGAGAATCCCAAGCTCAAGGGCGTAAGAGCAAGCACGATCCGGCTGATACGCAGCCATACCTACCTTATTGACGAGCAATTTCGTCAGGATATTCGCGCCCAGCGTCTCTTTATGAAAATTCTGCGCCAATCCCTTGGGGTCACCCGCGCCATGCGTCGCATGAACGTTTATGGGGTATTGGCCGCCTATATTCCCGCCTTTGAAGACATCGTCGGCCTCATGCAGTACGACCTTTTTCATGTCTACACAGTGGATGAGCATACCCTGATGGTCATGCGCAACCTACGCAGACTGACAGTACCGGTCTACGCAGAGGAACACCCCTTCTGCACACAGCTGATGAATACGCTGCCCAAGGAAGAATTGATCTACCTGGCAGCCCTGTTTCACGATATCGCCAAAGGCCGGGGAGGCAATCACTCCGAACTAGGCGCTATCGATGCGTTTACATTCTGCCGTCAACATCACCTGAGTGAATACGATAGCCATCTTGTGAGCTGGCTGGTGCGCAACCATCTGGTCATGTCCATGACGGCACAACGCAAAGACATCACCGACCCGGAGGTGGTCCAGGCATTTGCCGCAATGGTAGGAGACATCAGCCGCCTTACCTATCTCTACCTACTGACATTTGCCGACAGCCGGGCAACCAACCCGGCCGCCTGGAACTCCTGGAAGGACTCTTTGCTGCGTGATCTCTACATTGCCACCAGACGCGCTCTATTGCGGGGTCTTGAGAACCCACTGGCTCAAGAAGAGCTGGTAAAAGAGAAGCAGGAAGCCGCCATGTGGAATTTACAGCAGTCTACAAATCTCCGGGGCGAGGCAATACAGGGACTCTGGAGCACCTTCAACCATGAGTATTTCCTCACTCACTCACCGAACGCGATCCAGCGTCATACCGAGTCGATCCTGGCAACACCCGCACACGAGCTGCCTCTGCTCAAGATGCGTCAGACAGCCAAGCGGGGCGGCACTGAGGTACTCTTCTACGGCATCGATCGGGATAACTTGTTTGCAGTCATCACCACCCGGCTCGACCAGCTCGCACTCTCCATTGTCAACGCCCGTGTCATGAGTACCTCCGCAGGCTTCTCACTCAACTCTTTTCTGGTTTTGGAGCAGGACGGTAGCCCGGTTGAAGCGGGACAACGCAGGGATGAGATCATCGAAATGTTGAGAGAGGGGCTGATCCAGGAGGGGGACCAACCCCTCAATGTCACCCGCAGCCTTCCCAGAAGACACAAGCACTTTGATACCCCGACCCAGATCTACTTCACCCAGGAACCGAACCTGCAGAGGACGGCCATGAGATTGATCGCCCTGGACAGGCCAGGACTTCTCTCCGATGTCGGGCAGGCCTTCGCCAGCTGTCAGATCCGACTGCAACACGCCAAGATCACAACACTCGGCGCAGAGGTCGAAGATATCTTTTTCATCACTGACCGGGAAAACAATCCAATCCTCGATGAAACTCAACTTGAGTGCCTGAAACAGGCCGTTACAGAGAGAATGTCCGAGTAGGAGAGTAGGGCTTTAGGCCTGATGAGTTGACGAAAATCACACTTTCGTTAATTCGGGCATCCATTTCCCACAATAAGCCGGCAGACTGCCGTCTGCTTCATCAGGTTGCCATTGGGAACAAGCCCCAAAACCTCGCGAGCACTCAAGGACGGGACACGCCAAAGAAGCCAATATGGACCTAGTTGACATGTAACCATTTTTGATTTGGAGAAGCCGCTCCCATGCACAGAATCTTCTACATTGCAGTAGTATTGATGTTCACATCCCTACTCGCGGCATGCGGCACGAACGGATCGGCATCCAGTACGAACCCGACAGCTTCCCAGGCCGTCAGCACAAAAGACTCCATCAACCTCTCCTGGACTGCCCCGGTAATCCCCCCATTAATAATGGGACTCAAAAGTAGTCACTGTTAAGCTGTCTGAGCCAGCTTCTGTATCGGGGTGATTCCACCT
>JAHXHT010000009.1:0-5173 GCA_025656435.1 Candidatus Thiodiazotropha sp. (ex Gloverina cf. vestifex)
TTAACCATCGGCGTGATAATGTCTATGTACTCGTTCTAAAACTGCTTCGAGAGAAGCCGATTGGACTCGCTTAGCTTCCTAAGACCCAAAAATAATAAGTTACAAGTCTTTTTTAACTTAATTCCAGTCGTGTGTGGCGCAGATCTACTGCTCGATTTGCATGGGGGGATAAGGTCTCCTTTCTGTCAATCACGGGTTGCCTGTGGTAAATACTTCCTCTCTTTGTGGGTTTATTCCACACAAGGGCAGAAAACAAAACATAACTAGATAACAATGACGGAGGACTCCGACTATGGCCTTCAGAAATCGTCTTCACAGAAGCGAACTGGCCGTACCGGGCAGTAATCCGCGCATGCTTGAGAAGGCGCCCGAAGCGGGTGCCGACCTGGTCTTTCTCGATCTGGAGGACGCTGTGGCAGTGTCCGACAAGGAGGAAGCCAGAAAGAACATCATTCATGCGCTGAACCAATACGATTGGTCACACTGCTCGGTCTCTATTCGAATCAATGGACTCGACACCCATTTCTGCTACCGCGATATCATCGAGGTAGTGGAAGCAGCAGGGGACAAGCTCGACACCATTCTGGTGCCCAAGGTTAATCAGCCATCCGATCTGCAGTTTGTGGCATTGCTGCTGGAACAGATCGAGGCAGCCAAGGGTTTCAAACCGATCAACCTGCACGCCCTCATCGAGACCGCCATGGGTATGGCCAATGTGGAGGCCATCGCCCAGACTTGTCCCGAACGGTTGGAGGCCCTGGTCTTCGGTGTCGCCGACTATGCCGCCTCGACTCAGGCACGCACCACCAGCATGGGTGGCATCAACCCGGATTATCTGGTGCTAGACGATCCAGATGCCGAGGGACATCGGCAGACTTATCTGGGCAACCAGTGGCATTTCGCCATGTCGCGAATGATCGTGGCTTGCCGCGCCTACGGCCTGCGGCCCATCGATGGACCCTATGGCGACTTTAGCGATCCGGATGGCTATCTGGCAGTGGCCCGTGCCTTCGCTGCCCTGGGTGGTGAAGGTAAGTGGGCGATCCACCCTTCGCAGATCGAACTGGCGAACCAGGTCTTCACTCCCGGCGAGGCTGAGTTCGAGAGAGCCAATCGCATCGTCTCTTCCATGGAGGAAGCAGCGTCAGAAGGGCGAGGAGCTGTCGTCCTCAATGGACGCATGATCGATGCCGCCTCCATCCGCCAGGCTCAGGTGGTGATTGAGAAGATGGCGCAGATCGAGCGCATGTCCGGCAAGGAGGCTGTGGTGGCATGAATATCCATGAGTATCAGACTAAGGAGTTGTTCCGCAGCTACGGTATGCCGGTACCTGAGGGGCGCATGGCCCATTCGGCCAATAAGGCCGTATCCGTCGCTGAGCAGGTGGGTGGCGATGGCTGGGTGGTGAAGGCGCAGATCCATGCCGGCGGTCGTGGTAAGGCCGGTGGTGTGCAACTGGCCAGGAGCCTGGATGAGGTGCAGCAGCATGCGGAGAATCTCATCGGTTCACGGCTGGTGACCAAGCAGACCGGGGAAATGGGCCGCATGGTCAACCGGGTGCTGGTGGAGCAGATGCAGCAAATCGATAAAGAGTACTATCTTGGACTCGTCATCGACCGAGCATCACAGCGCATCACGCTGATCGCTTCGGCTTCCGGTGGGATGGACATCGAAGAGGTCGCAGCGGCCACGCCGGAGCAGGTGATCAACGAGGTGGTCGATCCGGCAGTGGGACTGCAGGATTTCCAATGCCGCAAGGTAGCAGCCGCCATTGGTCTCAGCGGCAAGCAGATTATCAAAGTGGGACGCGTCATGAAGCAGCTCTATCGCTGTTTTCGCGACAAGGATGCCTTGATGGTGGAGATCAATCCCCTGGTAACCACTCAGGACGGTCAGTTTTTGGCTCTTGATGGAAAGATGTCTTTCGACGGCAATGCACTTTTCCGCCAACCGGAGATCGCAGATCTGCGGGATTTTGATGAAGAGGATCCCAAGGAGGTGGAGGCTTCTGGTCATGATCTCAACTACATCGCCCTGGATGGCGGTGTCGGCTGCATCGTCAACGGTGCCGGTCTGGCGATGGCCACCATGGATGCCATCAGCCTCTACGGTGGACGCCCGGCCAACTTCCTCGATGTGGGGGGTGGCGCCTCGCCAGAGAAGATCGCCAATGCCTTTCGCATCGTGCTGGAAGGTCCCAACGTAAAAGTTCTGCTGCTCAATATCTATGCAGGTATCAACCGCTGCGACTGGATTGCGGAAGGCACCGTCAAGGCGATGGCTGATCAGGCCATAGAGGTGCCGATCGTGGTCAGGCTGGCAGGTACCAACCTAGAGGCGGGCAGGAAGATACTCAGCGAATCCGGGCTTGACTATATCCATGCAGATCGGCTCAGCGATGCCGCCGAGAAAGCAGTGAGGGCAGTTAACGGGGAGGTCGTATGAGTATTCTGGTCAATAAGGATTCGCGGGTTATCTTTCAGGGCTTCACCGGCCAGCACGCCACATTCCATGCCCAGGAAGCGATCCGTATGGGTACCAATGTGGTGGGGGGTGTGACGCCGGGTAAAGGCGGGGAGATCCATATCGACCGGCCGGTCTTCGACACGGTGAAAGATGCTGTGGCTGAGACAGGTGCGGATGTCAGCGTGGTCTTCGTCCCACCACCTTTCAGTGCCGATGCCATCATGGAAGCCATCGAGGCCGGCATCGAAGTCATTGTGGTAATCACCGACGGGGTGCCGGTACAGGACATGGTGCGGGTGAAGCGCTATCTGATCGGCCACGATGCCATCATCATCGGTCCCAATACCGCCGGTGTCATTACCCCGGAGGAGTGCAAGGTCGGCATTATGCCGGCGCATATCTATCCCAAGGGACGTATCGGTCTGGTCTCTCGTTCCGGCACTCTCAACTATGAGGCGGTGGAGCAGATGAGTGAGCTGGGGCTGGGTATCTCCACCAGCATCAGCATCGGTGGTGATCCGGTCAACGGCTGTGATTTTCTCACCCTGATGAAGCAGTTTGCCGATGACCCCGAAACCGATGCTGTGCTGATGATCGGTGAGATCGGTGGGTCTCAGGAGGTGGATGCTGCCACCTGGGCCAAGGCAAATATGGAGAAGCCCTTGATCGGCTTTATCGCCGGTGCTACAGCACCCCCCGGACGCACCATGGGACATGCAGGCGCGATCATATCCGGTGAATCGGACACAGCCCAAGCGAAGATGCGGCGGCTTGATGAGTTGGGTGTCAGCGTCGTTCAGAATGCTGCTGAAATTGGCCAGACGGTGCTGCAAAGTGTCAACGGGCGTAGCAACGAGAGTGATGAAGCCTCTAACCCTGGTTGCGTTTCATCTGTCTGATGTCAGTCTGGAGGTATGTTCTGGCTATACGATTATTGAGCTTTCATGTTGCGTGATATATCCCGGCGTTTAATCCCGGTCATACTATCTCTCTTATGGGGAGAGAGTGCCTTGGCACAGACTCGTAGTGTCGACCCCGAGACGGGTAGTGTGACCTGGGAGACTCAGACGCATGGGGTGACGCTTTCACTGACCCAGATTCTGCCCGATCAGGCCCGGGCCTTCTACGTCAACCGGGGAATGCCAACAGCGGCGACGGAATCCTATGCCAAGTCCTGTGTCTACATGACGGTATTGCGCAACGACAGTGCGCCGGATGTGGTGCACTTTCGTTTGGCTGACTGGTCCGTTGTCAGTGAAGCGGGATCGCAATCACCTATCGGTGCGGCAACCTGGCTCAAGCGGTTTGAGGCCGATGCGTTGAGCCAGTCGGCACGCATCGCTTTTCGTTGGGCCCAGTTTCCCCCTGAACAAGAGTACCAGCCGGGTGGAGACTGGAACCAGGGTATGCTGTCCACAGGTCTGCCGCCGAATAGCGAGTTCGATCTGGTAGCTCGCTGGGATGTGGCAGGTGAACCTTTCGAGGGGGTACTAAAGAATGTCCGTTGTGCAAAATAGAAGATGCCGGTGGGCGCTGTTGCTGACAGCCTGGCTGGTGTTTCCCGTTCTGGCTGATTTGCCACCCCTCACACATGGCTTGGCTCCTATCGCCGAGCCGGTTGATGCCCCCATGCTACGGCTAACCTCCATGGATGACGAGATCGTCGATCTGGCGTCGCTGCGTGGCCAGGTGGTAGTGGTCAACTTCTGGGCAACCTGGTGTCCTCCCTGTCGTCGTGAGATGCCTTCATTAGAGCATCTCTATCAGCAGGCCGGTGAAAAAGGCGTGACCGTGCTTGCGGTCAACGTGGGAGAGGATGAGGATACTGTGTTTCCCTTCCTCGGCACCGTCGACCCGTCGCCGACCTTTCCAATCCTGTTTGATACCGATTCGAGTGTCTTGACCCAATGGCGTGTCAGAGGGTTACCGACAACCTTTGTTGTGGGTCCCAATGGAAAACTGGCCTATCAGGCTGTCGGTGGCAGAGAGTTCAACCATCCTGACTTGATAGACCAGTTGTTGCAGCTGTTGGAAAAGTAGCAGTCCTGTCGTCAGTGATACTTTTCCGTGGTGAAGTGACCCGGCTCCTTCTTGCGGTGTTTACGCATACCTCTGGATTCCAATGCTTCAGACACCTCGCGGATCATACTCATGTTGCCGCATAGCATGACGTGCGAGTTGTCGACTGTGAGCTTGAGCCCCGCCTGTCGTTCCAGCCGGCCATCCTCTAGGGTGGCGAGAATGCGTCCGTGCAGTGTTCCGTCTGATTCATCGCGGCTGGTAATGGGGAGATAGTGAAAATGATCCCCGTAGGTTGCCTGCAGGGCCGCGATCTCCTCATTATAACTAAGTTGGTCACGGGTACGGACATTATGGACCAGCACTAAACGGCGGAATCGCTGCCAGGTTTTTTCGGTCCGTAAAATAGAGAGGTAGACACCCAGAGCGGTACCGGTGGCTATCATCCAGTGATTCTCACTGTCAGGTAGTTGATCGAGTGTGAAAAAACCGTTCGGCCTGGTGGTGACCCAGAGGTTGTCTCCCGGTTGTAGTGCCGCGAGCCGGGGGCTCAACCAAGCGTGTCGCTACCTCGTGAAAGATTTTGGGACATCCGAGCCCCCAAAATCGACTCGCCAACGCGACAGCCGTTATGCCCCGACCGTCCTGCGTCCGCCACGATTCCGTATTGCACATTGCAGCAGAGCTG
>JAHXHT010000009.1:5183-21892 GCA_025656435.1 Candidatus Thiodiazotropha sp. (ex Gloverina cf. vestifex)
AACAGTCACAATTACGGCCATACAACCGCGCCTACGCCTATCGGGGACTAATCGCCTCGGCTTTCAGCCTTCCATGGCGATCAGCGAGGGCCTTCCAAGACTTCGTTGAAGTAGACCTCGAGCAGTGTGTCATGAGGTGGATTGACGAAGGAGTAGGGGCGCGCCACACGTTCTCCATCAATCTCCAAGGCGAGTCGGGTGAACTGGCCCGCACTGAACGGTTCCACCGGCGCTTGGAAACGCAGAGAGTAGAGACCATCGCTCCAGTGCCGTTTTTCCACTACCGTGGCTTCTATCCACTGCTCCATCTGTCTCCTCCTCGAAAACGTGTCGCGAAACATGAAAAGAGCATGGTTCGCTTAAAAGAGTATGGGTGATTGTAAGCCGGTGTTCGTGTGATTTTCGGTGTATTTATTGTGGTTACTGCGGGTATTGAGTGGAAATGATGGGAAGGTGATCTCCCTGAAAGAGAGGCAAGAAAAAGCCCCCAATGATGGGGGTTTGTTAATCAGCACCTGGCATCAGGTGCCGTCTTTGCCGTCCCTGGGCCTGGATGCTTAATCACACATCCTTGTTGACCACATTGGAGTATCCGCTCTCCACACCATCCGCATCATAGGCAGTAACGGCGAAGTAGTAGCTGCCGGATGGGAGAGTATCGATGGAGAACTCGGTGATACTGTCATCATTCAAGTCGACCAGCATGTTGAGATTGTCCGAGGTGGTGCCGTAGTAGATCCTGTAACCCTGAAGCTCTGTGAGCGGCAGATAGCTGCCATCAGTACGGGTAGCGGGTGCGGCCCAGGAGAGCGTCTTTGCTGATGGAACCGTTGTGTCACGGTTGTCACTGGTGCTGTCGGTGGAGCCACCGCCACAAGCGGATAGGACGAGACTTGTGAGGATGACCAGTATGAGGGTGCTGATTTTTTTCATGATTGCCTGCCTGAAAGCGCCTCCTGTTATCTTCTCTGGCGGCGGTCAGGGCAAAACCTTCAGGTACTGGTTCACACTTTGTATGGGGGATTAATTCCTGATTGGATTTTTTGGGATAAATTTCATCAACTCATTGTATTTAAACAATAAAAATATTCAGATGAACTTTAGAGCGCTAGATTTTTTAAAGAGGGATATGAGTGATCATGACTGCATTTTCAGCAAGTAATGAAAGTACTGTTGTGAAAATGAATCTGCCTGGAAGATTCAACAGAGTTGCCTGATGGGCCGGGATGCAGTCATAGCAGGAATGAAATCAAATAGAAAACAAACGCTGATCGCCATGGAAGGCTGAAAGCCGAGGCGATTAGTCCCCGATAGGCGTAGGCGCGGTTGTATGGCCGTAATTGTGACTGTTAGGGAACGATGTAGGGCATACAGAGAGCGCATCCGAAACGCCGTAGAGTCATTTGCGGGAGTCATGATGGAGTAGTGCACAAGCAGCTCTGCTGCAATGTGCAATACGGAATCGTGACGGACGCAGGGCGGTCGGGGCATAACGGCTGTCGCGTTGGCGAGTCGATTTTGGGGACTCGGATGTCCCAAAATCTATCACGAGGTAGCGACACTCTTAGGGCCGCTGTGGGTGCCTATGATCTGAAATTCTATGTTGTTCAGGGACTGGAGCTGGTCGCAGGCGCTGTCAATCTCACATTGATGGGGATGAATGTTCGGGACGGTTTAAAGCTGGCGGGTAAGCTGCAACCAAAAGGTTAACGCGTCAATCTCAACGGAGGTTAACGATGGAATATTCAATCGCTGATCGCCATGGAAGGCTGAAAGCCGAGGCGATTAGTCCCCGATAGGCGTAGGCGCGGTTGTATGGCCGTAATTGCGACCGTTAGGGAGCGATGTAGGGCATACAGAGAGCGCATCCGAAACGCCGTAGAGTCATTTGCGGGAGTCATGATGGAGTAGTGCACAAGCAGCTCTGCTGCAATGTGCAATACGGAATCGTGACGGACGCAGGGCGGTCGGGGCATAACGGCTGTCGCGTTGGCGAGTCGATTTTGGGGACTCGGATGTCCCAAAATCTTTCACGAGGTAGCGACACGCTTGTCTGAAATATCTCCATGTGCTGGGTGCTGTTCTAATGGGTGCGGGTCTGATAGGTGTTTGGCTTGCTGATCTGCGTTCACGTCAACACAGGGATTTGATTCGATTTTCCGAGGCCGTTCGGTACATTGCTGTTTTCTATGACGGTGTGGTTGTGCCAGGGGCACTCATACTCTTATTTTCAGGCAGTTGGTTCACCATTCAATATTATGGTGGATGGGATTTCATCAAGCTACCATGGCTTACCGGTATGATTGCCCTTTTTGCTTTTGAGTTCATCGAAGGGAATACAATAACTCGGCTCTATTTTATGAAGCTACGCCGTTTAACGAATAAGGCAATTATCGAGGGGAAAATCACTGAGGAATTGGAACAAGAACGGGGCAAGCTAGTGCCATCCTTTACTCACTATCTGGATTTACCAATGGTCTTTCTGATTATTGCTTTGGGAACGGTCAAGCCAACAACATGGGAGATGTTTATCTACGGTTCGGCTGCCGCTATTGTTCTGGCCACTTTATTCACTGTCCTGGTTCCTCGCATGTATCCTTGGGGGCATGATCTTAAAGGAAGTTGATTCGAAAAAAAACGATACACACAGGTTTCAAACCAATTTGACGGAATTCTGCCCCGCCATTGTGATGTAGGATAATGGTACTGAATCAGAATTAGCGTAATCGCTATCATTCCTCGTCACCCCGGCGTAAGCTGGGATAGATAACCTATGCGGTTTTCTATTTTCATGGATAGCGGTGAAAATAACCTAAAAAATAGTTTTTTGCTGTTGAAGTGGTAAGCCTATGACCGATCGAAAGAGCCACTGGGAAAATATCTACCAGGGAAAAGCTTCGAACGATGTTAGTTGGTACCAGAAAGAACCCATATTGTCGCTAGACCTTATCCGTGTCACTCGGATTGTAAAGGATGAGCCCATCATCGATGCGGGGGGCGGTGCCTCGCTACTGGTGGATTACCTTTGCAGGGGGGGGTACACCAATCTGTCGGTATTGGATATCTCGGGAAAGGCACTCGCCAGCACCAAAGAGAGACTGGCTGAGTTGTCGAGCCAAATCACCTGGCATGAAGCAGATATTACGAACTTTGTGGCACCGCAAACTTACTCAGTCTGGCATGATCGGGCCGTGTTTCATTTCCTGACAGAGAGTGTTGACAGGAGAAAATATATCGAGGTGCTGAATCGCTCACTCAAACCTGGTGGGCACTTGATCATCGCTGCTTTCGCTGTAGGCGGTCCCGAGAAGTGTAGTGGTCTTGATATCGTGCAGTACGATGTCGATAAAATCAGTAGGGAGCTGGGTAAAGGATTTCAGTTGCAGGAGGTGAGGGATGAGATCCACATGACTCCAGCCGACAAAGAGCAGAAGTTCATCTACTTCCGTTTCACCCGTCAAAGTCAATAAGACCGGCCGACCTGTTTTTAGTCGACGAGGATACCCCTGTCGGCATACCACTGCTTGTCGATACGCCAGCGGACATTGTCGATATCTTCACGTGACTGCACCAGTTTGCGGACTTTCGACTGGATTGCCGCCAGTTCTTTCTGTGCCTCGATGACTGCCGGATTCTGTGCGGATTTGTTGGAGAGGCCGGGTTTGATCATGGAGAGAAAGCGTACCGCCGGCACCTGGGTGGAGCGGGGGGTCGACATGACAGCGGTTCTACCCTGGATAGCCAGTGCCTGGAAAGTGTAGGGGTAGGCAGCTATCTCCGGATCCTGTTGCAACATCTCGTCGATCTCACCCTGGCGGAAGTCGAGGGTGAAGAGCCAGATGAGCAGGGCCAGCAGCAGAATGGAGCCCAGAACGGCTGCGTAGATTTTTGTACCTCGGTCGAGACTCATGGAGCAATCTCCAAATGGAGACACCCTATCCACTTTCCATCCCTCCGGCATTGATAAACCGCAGTAGTGATCAGTCCAGGCATCGGGGCGGGCGCACTTGGCACACAAATTGTATTACTCAGGCGTTATGTCTAATACCAAGCCCAACAAGTCGCTGCGTGTCATGCTGGTGGATGATAAGTCCGACAGACGTGAAATGCTTGATCTCGCACTCCAGGATGTGGACTGTTTGCTTGTCGCTTGTGTTTCCGGGGAAGGGGACCTGTTATCGGTGGTGGATAGCTGCAATCCGGATGTGATTCTGATCGATATCGAGGCGCCGGGCAGGGATACCCTGGAGAGCCTGGAGACGGTGCAGTCCACGGTGCCGAGACCGATGGTGATGTTCTCTCAGGATGATAACAATCAGACCATCCGGCGCGTCACACAGGCAGGTGTCAGCGCCTATGTGGTGGATGGCATGCAGACACAACGTGTGCGTCCCATCATCGATGCGGCAGTGGCGCGCTTCCAACATTTCAACCATCTGGAATCGGAGCTGCAGAAGGCGCGACAGCAGCTCAATGACCGTAAAACCATCGACAAGGCGAAGGGAATCATCATGCAGCAGCGGGGGCTCAGCGAGGAGCAAGCCTACCAGGCTATACGTAAACTGGCGATGGATACCAACCGAAAAGTCGCCGAGGTGGCACAAAGCATTATCGAGGCGGCCAGTATCCTTTCCGGCGGTTCCTGATTCTGCACCAAGTTAGTTCATGCTGGCACGAACCATCCCGATTTGTGGCAGGTATTAGTGCAGTCCCGGTTGTGACCTAGGGATTTCCCAAACAAATCTTCTCAATGCCAAGCTTGGAATCTGTTTTGATATGTGCATGTAAAATACATTATTCTTCAATAAGATACACAGTGTTTTTTGCCTGCTGACAAAGAGAGTCACTGTCAACCTGGCACAGTGTTTGCTCCTAGCTAGGCAAGATTGATCACTGGTCCAATGTCGGACATGCCCAATGGCGGGCACTCAGTGATCGCTACAGATTTTTTATTTAGGTTCCGGTCAACGCTGGCCGATAAAAGGACAAAGGCGTCCATCTCCACACGACTCCGTGCCGTGTGGGGGTGGGCGTTTTTTTGCCGGCGTACCGGGACAAGAGTTTGAAACATGTCTAGAGGTGTTATATCCATGAGTGCGAGAAGTTTGAGCATTAGCAATAATCGTAGACGTTTTATCAGGCAGGCGGCGCTGGCCGTTGGGCTGGCAGTTGGACTCGGCCTGAGCGCCGGTACGGCCGTTGCGGAGATTGGTTATCCCGAAAAAGAGGATCTGAAGTTCGGTTTCATCAAGCTGACCGACATGGCACCCCTCGCCATCGCCTATGAAAAGGGCTATTTCGAGGACGAGGGTCTCTACGTGGCACTGGAGGCCCAGGCTAACTGGAAGGTGCTGTTGGATGGCGTGATCGACGGTCAGCTCGATGGCGCCCACATGCTGGCAGGTCAACCCTTGGCCGCGACTATCGGGTTCGGTACCAAGGCGCACATTGTTACGCCATTCAGTATGGATCTGAACGGTAACGGCATCACCGTCTCCAACGAGATTTGGGAGATGATGAAACCCCATGTGGCAAAACAGGCGGACGGTAAGCCGGTGCATCCGATCAAGGCGGACGCGCTGAAGCCGGTGGTCGAAAAGTACAAGGAGGAGGGCAAGCCCTTCAAGATGGGTATGGTCTTTCCTGTCTCCACCCACAATTACGAGCTGCGCTACTGGCTGGCGGCCGATGGTATAAGCCCGGGCTACTATGCACCACATAAGGGCGATATCACGGGACAGCTGAAAGCGGATGCACTGCTCTCCGTGACCCCGCCGCCACAGATGCCCGCCACGCTGGAGGCCGGCACCATCTACGGTTACTGCGTGGGTGAACCGTGGAACCAACAGGCGGTGTTCAAGGGTATCGGCGTGCCGGTGATCACCGACTATGAGATCTGGAAGGACAATCCGGAGAAGGTCTTCGGTATGACCAAGGCTTTTACCGAGAAGAATCCCAATACTACGCTGCGGGTTGTGAAAGCGTTGATCCGCGCCGGCAAGTGGTTGGATGAGAACGACAACGCCAACCGTCCGGAAGCAGTAAAGATTCTCTCCCAGTCCAACTATGTGGGCGCCGACTACGAGGTGATTGCCAACTCTATGACCGGTACCTTTGAGTATGAGAAGGGCGACAAGCGTGCAGTACCCGACTTCAATGTCTTCTTCCGTTACAACGCGACCTATCCCTACTACTCCGATGCGGTCTGGTATCTGACGCAGATGCGCCGTTGGGGCCAGATCTCAGATCAGAAACCCGATAGCTGGTACGACAAGATCGCCAAGGATGTCTATCGCCCTGACATCTATCGCAAAGCGGCTGAAGCGTTGATCGCCGAAGGCAAACTGTCAGCCGAGGAGTTTCCCGATTTTGAGAAGGAGACTGGCTATCGTCCGCCGCAGGCCGAGTTTATTGATGGCGTGACGTACGACGGCACCAAACCCAATGCCTATATCGACAGTTTCACTATCGGTCTCAAAGGCAGCGAACAGATGTAACCAAAAGGTTGCAGGCGCCCCGAATGTGACAAGGGACGCCTGCATTATCTCCAATCAATACTGGCTCCCATAAAGATGGGAGTACCGAAATTCAGGGTTAACGTGATCGAACTGCCCGCAGGCAGACAGGATAGGAAAGATGGCTTCACCAATCACATCCAAGACATTCAATCTACCGAGACTAGACGGCTTGCTCATGCGCCTGGCCAGCGACCAGGTGGGCAAGTCCTTTACTCAGCTGATTAAGCAGTTGCTGGTGCCACTGATCGCACTGGTAATCTTCCTTGGTCTCTGGAGTGTGGGAGCGAAGAATGTAGAGTCCTCGCTCGGTGTGTTGCCCGGGCCCGCCAAGGTGTGGGAGCAGACTGAGACGCTCTACGAGGAACACAATGCAGAACGCGCCAAGGCGGATGCCTTCTACGAGCGCATTCAGAAACGTGTTGATAAAGCGGTTGTTGACGGCCAGCCTCAAGAGAGGATCGACAAGATGAAGTCGCGCAAATATACCGGCAAGGAGACCTTTTTCGATCAGATACTCACCAGCCTGCTGACTGTGATGGCCGGTTTCCTGGTGGCTTCACTGCTCGCCATTCCCATCGGTGTCGTTTGCGGTATGAGTGCCACGCTCTATACGGCGATCAATCCGTTGATACAGATTTTCAAGCCGGTTTCGCCGCTTGCCTGGTTGCCTTTGGTGACCATGGTGGTGTCGGCACTCTATGTTACGAACGACCCGATGTTCTCCAAGTCGTTTCTCACCTCGGCGATTACCGTCACCCTCTGTTGTCTCTGGCCAACCATTATCAATACCACAGTGGGGGTTTCGGGTGTCGATAAGGACCTGATCAATGTCAGTCGTGTACTGCGTCTCAATGCCTTTACCAAGACGGTAAAGATCATTTTGCCATCGGCGATTCCTATGATTTTCACCGGTTTGCGGCTCTCTCTGGGTATCGGCTGGATGGTACTGATCGCGGCCGAAATGCTGGCGCAGAATCCCGGCTTGGGTAAGTTCGTCTGGGACGAGTTTCAGAATGGTAGCTCGAACTCACTGGCGCGCATCATGGTGGCAGTGCTGGTAATCGGCTTCATCGGCTTTCTGCTGGATCGCGGCATGTTGATGCTGCAGCGCATGTTCAGCTGGGACAAAAACGCGGTGCTGCGCTGATGCGCAGAATTTTGAGCTTTGAATTATGAGTTTTGAGTTATGAACAGTTATTTAAATATTGACCATGTCAGCATTACCTTTCCAACCGATAACGGTCCGCTGAATGTACTCAAGGACGTGGACCTGAAAGTTGCTCAAGGTGAATTCATCTCGTTGATCGGCCACTCAGGCTGCGGCAAATCGACGGTGTTAAACATCGTTTCCGGTCTGCTGAATGCCACCGAGGGTGGCGTGATCCTGGAGGAGAGAGAGGTCACCGAACCGGGTCCCGATAGGGCGGTGGTGTTCCAGAACCACTCGCTGCTGCCCTGGCTGACGGTTTACGACAACGTGCGTCTAGCCGTGGACCAGGTGTTCAAGAAGACCAAGAGCAAAGAGGAGCGTCACCGCTGGACACTGCATAATCTGGAACTGGTGCATATGGCCCACGCCCTGGACCGCAAACCGGATGAAATCTCCGGTGGCATGAAACAGCGTGTCGGTATCGCCCGCGCCCTGGCCATGGAACCCAAGGTGTTGTTGATGGACGAGCCCTTTGGCGCGCTCGATTCGCTGACCCGGACTCACATGCAGGACAGCCTGATGGAGATCCAGGCACGACTCAACAATACGGTGATCATGATTACGCACGATGTGGATGAGGCAGTGTTGCTCTCGGACCGCATCATCATGATGACCAATGGGCCATCGGCCACCGTCGGTGAAGTCCTGCACATCGATCTGCCAAAGCCGCGCAACCGGTTGGCATTGGCGGAGAACCCGACCTACAACCACTACCGGGCCGAGGTGGTCCGGTTCCTCCACGAGCGTCATCAGCAGCCGGAAGAGGAAAAGACGGAGACCACAGAGAGTACCACGGAGAAAGATACCGTGGTGGATCTCTCCGCCTGGATCAAGTCTGCCCAACCCTCCACTGGAAAGACGCTGGAAAAGACCCATATCAATCTGGGATTCATCCCGTTGACCGACTGTGCGCCGCTGGTGGTGGCCAAAGAAAAAGGTTTCTTTCATCAGCAGGGGCTCAATGTCGAGCTGTCACGTGAAAACTCCTGGGCCAATATCCGTGACAAGGTATCAATCGGCATGCTGGACGGTGCACAGATGCATGCCGCCATGCCGCTGGCCAGCGCAGTGGGCGCGTCTGGCTCTGTGCCGATGGTCACCTCCATGAGCCTCGATCTCAACGGCAACGGTATCACTGTCTCCAATGAGATCTACCAGCGAATGGTGGAGACCGGTGAACCGTCACTGGATACGTTGGCAGGCTGTGGTCGTGCACTCAGACAGGTGATCGATGAGGATCGTGAGGCCGGTGGCAAACCACTGATGTTCGCCACGGTGTTTCCCTACTCCTCACACAATTACCTGTTACGTTACTGGCTCGCCTCATCCGGTATTGACCCGGATAAGGATATTCAACTGTCGGTCGTACCACCGCCACAGATGGTCAACTATCTGCAGGCAGGCGTGATCTCCGGCTTCTGTGTCGGCGAGCCCTGGAACACGTTGGCGGTCTGTAATGGCTTGGGTCATACTCTGGCGGCCAGTTATGACATCTGGAACAACCATCCCGAGAAGGTCTTCGGTGTCGCAAGCAGTTGGGCTGCGGCCAATCCCAACACCCATCAGGCGGTGTTGATGGCCCTGATCAAGGCCTCTGAGTGGATAGATCAGGAGGAGAATCGTGCGGAGGTTTGCGAGCTGTTAAGTCAGGGCCGCTACGTTAATGCGCCCAAGGAGATCCTTGAGAAGTCGATGCTGGGGACATTCCAGCTCTCCAAAGATGAGGATGCTGTAGAACGGACCGACTTTAATGTCTTCAACAGTTACAGTGCTAATTTCCCCTGGCGGTCCCACGCAGTCTGGTTCCTCACGCAGATGGCGCGGTGGGGACAGTTGCGCGGACCTGTGGATATGGAGGACATTGCCCGCCAGATCTATCGTCCCGAACTCTTCCGACAGGCAGCATCCACATTGGATATCCAGTTGCCGCAGGAAGATATGAAAGCGGAAGGTGAACACAGTAGTGGATGGAAATTGGCTGGAGAGAGCGGTGAGTTGGAGATGGGTGCTGATCTTTTTTTCGATGGTGTGTCCTTCAATCCACAGGATCCGGTCGGTTACCTGGAACAATTTCCGGTTTCCAGTCTCTCCTTCACGCTAAATGCTTTGAGAGAAACCAATCCATTGCCATCTATGACCTTGTCAAATGAGGATCGGCAAGAGCCAGTGACTGAGGAGGTGGGTCAATGAGCAAGCAGAAACTGATTCTGATCGGCAACGGTATGGCGGGGGTGCGCACTGTCGAAGAGTTGTTGAAGCTGGAACCGGAGATGTATGAAATCACCATCTTCGGTGCCGAGCCCCACCCGAACTATAACCGTATCATGCTCTCTCCGGTTTTGGCTGGTGAGAAGACCATAGACGACATCGTCCTCAACAATCGCGAGTGGTATGCGGATAACGGTATTACTTTACACACCGGTGATCCGGTTGTTGCGATCGACCGTATTTCCCGTCAGGTAAAGACCGCGTCAGGTAACACCCTGTCCTATGATCGTCTGTTGCTGGCGACAGGCTCCAATCCCTTCATCATTCCCGTACCGGGACATGAGCTGCCCGGTGTAGTCGGGTTCAGGGACATCCGGGACGTGGAGATGATGCTGGAGAGCGCCAGGCAGTACCAGAAAGCGGTCGTGATCGGCGGCGGTCTGCTCGGCCTCGAAGCGGCAAACGGTCTGATGAAAAACGGGATGGATGTCACCGTCGTCCACCTGATGGATATCCTGATGGAGCGTCAGCTCGACAAACCTGCCGCTGAGCTGCTCAAGGCATCGCTGGCCGAGTCGGGGATGAACTTTCTTATGCAGGCGGAGACGGCTGAGATACTCGGCGATGATCGGGTACGCGGTGTGCGCTTCAAGGACGGATCCGAAATTGAAGCCGACCTGGTGGTGATGGCGGTCGGTATCCGGGCAAACACGGAATTGGCACAACAGGCGGGCCTCCATTGCGAAAGGGGAGTGGTGGTCAACGATACACTGCAGACCTTTGATCCCCGTATCTATGCGGTGGGCGAGTGTGTGCAACATCGAGACAGCTGTTATGGACTGGTGGCGCCGCTTTTCGAGCAGGCCAAGGTTTGTGCGAATCATCTGGCCATGCTCGGTTACGGGCGTTATGAGGGTTCGGTGACCTCCACCAAACTAAAGGTGACGGGTATCGATCTCTTCTCCGCCGGTGAGTTCAATGAAGAAGAGGGGGACGAGACCCTGGTGCTGCAGGATCCGGCGCAAGGTATCTACAAGAAACTGGTGATCTGGGACAACCGGATCAAGGGTGCCGTGATGTATGGCGACACCATGGACGGTACCTGGTACTTCCAGCTCCTGCGGGAGGAGACTGATATTTCCTGTTTCCGCAATACTATCCTCTTCGGTCAACATGATCTGGGTGATGCGGGGCACGGAGATGAGACCCGAGTTGCCATGTTGTCCGACGATGCGGAGATTTGCGGCTGCAACGGTGTCTGCAAGGGAGATATCGTCAACGCGATCAGCAGTAAAGGGCTGTTCACACTGGATGAGGTGCGTGCCCATACCAAGGCTTCAGCCTCCTGTGGTTCCTGTACCGGTCTGGTGGAGTCGTTATTGGCCAGTACCATGGGTGAAGGGTACGCTGCGACGCCGAGTGAAAAGGCGGTATGTGCTTGTACCGAGCACAGTCATGATGAAGTGATCCAGGCGATACGCACGGCACCACTGAAATCGATGCGTGATCTGTTCGACTACCTGAATTGGAAGGCGCCTGATGGCTGTTCCGCTTGCCGCCCTGCACTCAACTACTATCTTTTGGCCAACTGGCCCGGGGAATATCAGGACGATGCCCAGTCTCGCTTTATCAACGAGCGCGCTCACGGCAATATCCAGAAGGATGGTACCTACTCCGTGGTGCCCCGCATGTTCGGCGGGCTCTGTACCGCCAACGATCTGCGTACGATTGCCGATGTCGCGGATAAGTTTGAGGTCCCGGAGATCAAGGTGACCGGCGGCCAACGAATCGATCTCTTCGGTGTGAAGAAGGAGCAGTTGCCCGCGATGTGGAAGGATCTCACTGCGGCGGGGTTTGTATCGGGCCATGCCTACGGCAAGGCGATGCGGACGGTGAAGACCTGTGCTGGGAAAACCTGGTGCCGATTCGGTACCCAGAACTCCACCGGTCTGGGTGTGCAACTGGAAGAGCTGACCTGGGGATCCTGGATGCCGCATAAATTCAAGCTGGCGGTCTCCGGATGCCCGCGTAACTGTGCCGAGGCGACGATCAAGGATTTCGGCGTGGTCTGTGTCGATTCCGGCTACGAGCTTCATATCGGCGGCAACGGCGGTATCAAGGTGAGGGTTACCGATCTGTTGTGCAAGGTGGAGACTGAGGCGGAAGTGCTCGAATATTGCGGCGCCTTCACCCAACTTTACCGGGAAGAGGCCCACTACTTGGAGCGAACAGCACCCTGGGTGGAGCGTGTGAGCCTGAGTTATGTGAAGCAGAGAATCCTCGAAGACGAAGTCGGTCGCAAGGCGCTATTCGAACGATTCCAATACGGGCAGCAGTTCGCACAGATCGATCCCTGGCGCGTCCGTGCCGAGGGTGCAGAAGCCCACGAGTTCAAACCCCTGCATATCAACCAGATGAGAGCAGTATCATGAGTGATTGGATCGCTATTGCAAAACTCAACGAGATCCCTCCAATGGGTGCTCGCAAACTCCTGACAGAAACCCTGGAGATCGCCCTTTTTCGTACCGGTAATGATGAGGTCTTCGCTCTCAGAGACCGTTGTCCCCATCGTGGCGGTCCGCTATCGCAAGGTATTGTGCATAGCAATGCCGTGAGCTGCCCGCTGCACAATTGGAAGATCGATCTGCAGAGCGGTGAGGTGCAGGGACCTGACGATGGATGTGTGAACACCTATGCGGTGAAGGTGGATGAGGGGGTCGTTTATCTGAACCTGGCGCTGGCGGAGTCAGCCGCTTGAGGCGATGCGATGGGGCAGGACCCCACCCTACTTGAGGTCAGTGTGTAGGGTGGGGCTTTGCCGCACCATTCCACCGATGAACGAACCAGATAATGAGTATGAGCAACACAGTTAAAACCACCTGTCCCTATTGCGGTGTCGGATGCGGTTTGTTGGTAGAAAGGGGCAACCAGGGTGAATGGCTTGTCAGAGGTGACCCGGAGCACCCCTCGAACTATGGTCGACTCTGTTCCAAAGGTACCGCTCTGGGTGAAACACTCGGTAATGACAATGTGCTGGGGTCACCGATCATTAACGAACAATCTGCAGATTGGGGTAGTGCACTTGACCTCGTAGCCAAGCGGTTCAGGGAGACCATCGAACGCCACGGTCCCGATGCCGTGGCCTTTTATGTTTCAGGACAACTGCTCACGGAAGACTACTACGTCGCCAACAAACTGATGAAGGGCTTTATCGGTTCGGGCAATATCGATACCAACTCCCGGCTCTGTATGTCCTCCTCGGTAGCCGGCCATAAGCGGGCCTTCGGTTCCGACACCGTACCGGGTTGTTATGAGGATTTCGAACAGGCGGAGCTGATCGTTCTGACCGGCTCTAATACCGCCTGGTGTCATCCTGTACTCTATCGGCGCATCGTGCGGGCCAAGGAGCAGAACCCGTCTTTGAAGGTCGTTGTGATCGACCCGCGTGAGACGGCAACCTGTGAGATTGCCGATCTTCACTTGCCGCTGAAGCCAGGCAGTGACAGCATCCTGTTCAGCGGTCTGCTAAGTTTTTTGAGCCGTAATGGGTCAATGGATAAAGCCTTTGTCGAGGCGCATACGGAGGGATTGGGGGAAGCCTTGCAGCAGGCCTGTTGGTATGCGCCTTCAGCTAGTGCGACTGCTGAACTCTGCCGTTTGTCCATAGATGATGTCGCGACCTTTTACCGCTGGTTTCTGATGAGGGAACAGGTGGTGACGCTCTATTCCCAGGGAATCAACCAGACCTCCAGTGGCACCGATAAAGTCAACGCCATCATCAACAGCCATCTCTATACGGGACGTATTGGACGACCCGGCATGGGGCCCTTCTCCATCACTGGTCAGCCCAATGCCATGGGCGGGCGTGAAGTCGGTGCGCTCTCCAATCAGCTTGCCTGTCACATGGATATCGAAAACGAGTCGCATCGCGATTTGGTCAGGCATTTCTGGCAGACGGATAGCCTAACAGGCAGGGCGGGGCTCAAGGCGGTCGATCTCTTCCGGGCTGTCGAATCGGGCGAGGTCAAAGCGCTGTGGGTCATGGCCACCAACCCGGCAGTCAGCTTGCCTGATGCACAGCAGGTCAGGCGGGCACTGTCACAGTGTGAGTTTCTCGTCGTATCCGACTGTGTGAGGAAGACAGATACCACGAATTTTGCAGATGTCCTGTTACCCGCACAGGGTTGGGGTGAAAAGGACGGCACAGTGAGCAACTCGGAGCGTACCATCAGTCGGCAGCATCACTTTCTTCCGGCTCAAGGGGATGCCCGTTCGGATTGGTGGATACTGAGCCAAGTGGCACAGCGAATGGGTTATAGCGGTTTCGACTATTCGTCGCCCCATGAGATATTTAAGGAGTATGCCTGTCTGTCGGGCTACAGAAATGAGGGAGATCGGGATTTCGATATCTCAGGTCTCGCGATATTGGATGCCGAAGAGTATGACTCATTGCAGCCGATTCAGTGGCCAGTTCCGACAGGTGCGAAAGAGGGTACCCAGCGATTGTTCGGTGACGGGCGATTCTACACACCGAATCGCAAGGCCAGATTTGTCTCAGTGGTGCCGAGAGTACCGGGGGAAGCTTTGAGTGACGCCTATCCCCTGGTGCTCAATACAGGACGTGTGAGAGATCAATGGCACACCATGACCCGCACCGGAAAATCGGCCCGGCTGTTCGGACACGACAATGAACCTTTCGCCGAGATCCACTCTTCAGATGCGCAATCATGCGACATCGAAGATGGGGAGCTGGTCAGTATCAGCAGTCGCCTGGGAACTGTAGTGGTGCGGGCGCGCCTGACTGATCGCCAATCCAAGGGGGAACTGTTTGTACCGATGCACTGGAATGATCAGTTCGCCAGTAATGCGGCAGTGGATAGCCTGGTCCACCCGGTGCTCGATCCCATCTCAGGTCAGCCCGAGTTCAAACACACACCTGTTGCAATCCACCCCTATCGGCCTGCCTGGCACGGTTTTCTTCTGACCCGCGAGAACGTCATGCTCGAACATGCCGCCTACTGGGCCAGGGCGAAACGCGAAGGACTCTGGCACTATGAGCTTGCCGGCGAGGAGGTGGCTGACAATTGGTCCACGGTGGCCAGGGATCTGCTCTTGTCAGCCAGTGACGTGACACAGTGGGCAGAGATGATGGACAGTGCCGGTGGATACTATCGGGGTGTCAGTGTGGTGAACGGCAGGTTGCAAAGTTGTCTCTTTATCGGCCCCGACCATCTTTTACCGAAGCGGGATTGGCTGGTACAGCTTTTCAGCAAGCCGCAATTGATACGTGAGGAGCGTCTGCGTCTGTTGGCAGGTGTGCCTGGCAATGCACATGATGATGTGGGTAAGACGGTTTGCGCCTGTTTTGGTGTCGGTCTGAATACACTCATGCATGGGATTCGTGATCAGGGTCTGCGCACTCCGGATGAGATCGGCAGTGTGTTGAGGGCAGGGACCAACTGCGGTTCTTGTCTGTCTGAAATCAAGACACTGATCCATAAGCATATGCCAGAGTCAGCTTGAATGAATGGGGTATGGTTTGTGATTTTGAATCTTGTAAAAGTGGAGTTAAGTCATGTCCCCAGATGATATTGGATTCGTCAAAGAGAGCTGGTCCAAAGATGGTCCCCATCTCAGATCAGATAGCAGCGCTGTTCTATGGTCGCCTGTTTGAGATCTACCCTGAAGTGAAACTTTATTTCAAAGGCGATATGGAGGCCCAAGGAAAGAGACTGATGATGATGATCGGTATGGCGGTTAATAGCCTGGATAATCTGGAACCGCTGATTGGTGCGATTCAGGATTCAGGCAAACGCCATGCTCAATACGGTGTGAAAGATGAGGACTACGACAAGGTGGCCGATGCGCTGATCTGGACCTTAGAGCAGGGATTGGGTGACGCTTTTACAGATGAGGTAAAAGGTGCCTGGGTCAATACCTATTCCGCATTGGCTTCAGTGATGAAGGCAGGTGCAGTGGAAGCCCATTAGGGGCTGACTTCAGCTGCCCAGCGGCATAACGGAGTGGGGGAGCCAGAGCAGTGCGGGCTCCTCCTTTTCGTTGAGCTCATGCTTTAAGATGACGTTGCCATGACCTGTATCCCAGCGCAGAATGGAATCCGTCTGGGGTGTCTCAGCGCTTTGTGTGCTTTCTGTAGTGGGATTTCCCATCTGTTGAAAGAGTTGCTGAATCAGCTGGTCATGATAGATACGCCGATAGACAACCTTGAGTCCGTTGACCCACTGGTCGTGGAAAAAGACAGTGATGTAGCGGGCGGGCATACTGTTGAAGACGCCGATACGTGAAGCACAGAGCCGGTTACCGAAGCTGGAGCTTTGATCCTGGCATTTCCACTCGATATCGGGAAACACCTCTTTTAATTGAGACTCAGTGAATTGGTTGTCGAGCACTTCCAGGTTGAGGTTAATCTCCTCTTCCCCCCCAGAGAAAAAGAACGACTGAGTCAGTACGCCGTTGTCCGTCTTCAGTAAACACAAGCCAGAAGATGGGTCCAATGACGACCAGGAATGCCAGCAGACGTTTGTACAGTGGGGGAAGCTTTAAATTCATAGGGAGATCGATCTTGGTAATGCTTAGAGAAGGAAAACCATCAATAAGACGATAGTGGTTGCCGTATGATGATAGTGGGACGGCTCAGGAGGAGCCGCCCCATTATCACTCCACATCCGCTGATCGCCATGGAAGGCTGAAAGCCGAGGCGATTAGTCCCCGATAGGCGTAGGCGCGGTTGTATGGCCGTAATTGTGACTGTT
>JAHXHT010000010.1 GCA_025656435.1 Candidatus Thiodiazotropha sp. (ex Gloverina cf. vestifex)
TAACAGTCACAATTACGGCCATACAACCGCGCCTACGCCTATCGGGGACTAATCGCCTCGGCTTTCAGCCTTCCATGGCGATCAGCGTAAGAGATCTTCATCAACATAGCCCACACTATGCCATGAGGCTTTGGGCTAATGATTGAATAGAATCGGATTTTTCCAGGAAAGCCCAAAGGTCAAATAAACTCATGACCTTCAGGTAAACAGAACACCGAGATCATTGATACCGAAGGTCAAATTGCATGGGTTTTTAATACATCTGTTTTAGCCTTGGGCCACAGATGGGCTATGGATGAAGTTTTGAGAAAAACAAAGCAGACACAAAAAAACCAGACACCTGTAAGTATCTGGTTTTTCTGATAATGAATTGGTAGCGGGGGCAGGATTTGAACCTACGACCTTCGGGTTATGAGCCCGACGAGCTACCAGACTGCTCCACCCCGCATCAAGGAGGGGGCATACTACCTGTCTGCTACCTGGAAGACAAGACCCATATGTAAAAAAGATCAGTTACCGATGGCACTGCTGCAAAGGGAGAGTAAACCTGCCGGAAAAAGGCCAAGAAACAGCATTGCGAGCCCATTCAGAGACAGTACTACCTGGGTGTCCATACCGACCGTCAGTGGTGACTCATCTGTCGGCTGGTCGAAATACATGATTTTAATAACACGTATATAGTAGAAGGCGCCGATAATGGAGAAGAAAACACCGACCAAGGCCAGCCAAGTCAGATCTACGGAGACTACGGCGTCGAGCACAAACAGCTTGGCAAAGAAGCCGACGGTGGGCGGCACACCCGCCATGGAGAACATCAATAGCAGCATCATACCGGCAAACCAGGGATTGCGTTGGTTGAGTCCCTTGAAGTCGTCCAGGTTCTCCGCTTCGAAGCCCTTTCTACTAAGAGCGATGATCACACCGAAGCCACCAGCCGACATCAATGCATAGACCAGCGTGTAGAACATTGCGGCGGTATAGCCCTCTTTGGTCCCCGCCAATATTCCCAGTAGAATGAATCCCACATGGGAGATGGTTGAGTAGGCCAGCATACGTTTGATGTTGGTCTGGGCAATGGCGATCAGGTTACCGATGGCCATGGAGAGCACGGCGAGTATGATCAACATACCCTGCCATCCCTCCCAGCCACCGTGAAGATCGGCCAGACCATCCACCAACAGCCGCATGGCCAAGGCAAAGGCGGCTATCTTGGGTGCGCTGCCGATAAACAAGGTCACTGCAGTTGGGGCGCCATGATAGACATCCGGTACCCACATATGGAATGGGACAGCACCCAGCTTGAAGGCCAGGCCGATGACCAGGAAGACGACACCAAAGATCATCACAAGCTGGTTCATGTCACCCTTATCCACTACCTGGGCCAGCTCGTCGAAACGCAGCGTGCCGGTGGCACCATAGATCATGGAGATACCATACAACAGCATGCCTGAAGCAAGGGCTCCCAGGACGAAGTATTTCATCGCCGCCTCGGCACCCTGAGGCGAATTTCTGTTGAAGGCCACCAGGGCATAAAGACAGAGCGCCAGCAGCTCCAACCCCAGATAGATGGTGAGGAAGCTGTTGGCGGAGGTCATGATCATCATACCCAGAACGGCAAACAATCCCAGGGTATAGAACTCTCCCTTAAACAGGCCCCGATCACGCAGGTAATCCTTGGCATAGAGGAATGCAATGAAGGTGATGAGCAGGATCCCCACCTTCAGCAGATCGCTCATCGGATCCCGGATATAACTGCCGTCGAACAGAATCTGGGTAGCAGGTTGTGAGACAAGGATAGTGATAAAGAGAGTCAGGATCAGCCCGACCTGGCTGATACCATAGCTGATGATACGCTGCTCTTCACGGATGAACAGATCGACCACCAAGACCACGCAGGCCAGGGTCAGGAGGGAGATTTCCGGCAGTACCGGGATCAATTGTGTTGAATCGAATTGCATTTGTACGCTACCGAATCGGCTCCGTCAGTTAAAGCTTCGACACAGAAATGTGCTGTAGCAGGTTATTGACGGAGGCATCCATCACCTCAACCAGGGGTGCCGGCCACAGACCCAGTAACAGCACAGCGGCCGCCAGGGTGCCCAGCACAATAAATTCACGATTATTCATATCCTTCAGGGTTCCCACACCCTCGTTGGTGACTTCACCAAAAATAACCCGCTTAACCATCCACAGGGTGTAGGCAGCACCAATAATCAGCGTGGTGGCAGCCAGGAATGCGTACCAGAAATCGGCACGGAAACTGGCCAGGATGACCATGAACTCACCGACAAAACCAGAGGTGCCGGGCAGGCCTGCATTGGCCATGGCAAAAAAGACCATGAATGCTGCAAAGATCGGCATGGTATTCACCACCCCACCGTAATCATTGATCTGACGACTGTGCAGTCGATCGTAGAGCACGCCGACACAGAGGAACAAGGCTGCAGAGATAAAACCATGAGAGACCATCTGCACCATGCCGCCCTGCACACCCAACGCCGCACCACTGCCAGCATTGTTCTGGTTGATGATGAAGATAATAAAGAAGCCCAGGGTGACAAAGCCCATATGGGCAATCGAGGAATAGGCGATCAGCTTCTTCATATCCTGTTGGATCAGGGCCACAAAACCGATGTAGACCACAGCAATCAGGGACATGCCGATGATCAGCCAGTCGAGGGTATGGCTGGCATCCGGTGTGATGGGCAGACTGAAACGCAGGAATCCGTATCCGCCGATCTTCAGCATGATGGCTGCCAGGACGACCGAACCACCGGTGGGTGCCTCAACATGAGCGTCAGGCAACCAGGTATGTACCGGCCACATCGGCACCTTGACCGCAAATGCCATGAGGAAGGCGATAAAAATAAGAATCTGCTCGGTCAGTCCCAGCTTGAGGGTGTGAAAACCGAGGATATCGAAGCTGCCAGACTGGAAATACATGTAGATCAATGCAACCAACATGAACACCGAGCCGAAGAAGGTATAGAGGAAAAACTTGATCGTCGCATAGACTCGATTCGCGCCGCCCCAGACACCGATGATAAGAAACATCGGAATCAACATTGCTTCCCAGAAGACATAGAAGAGCATCGCATCGAGTGCTGAGAAGACACCGACCATCACCCCTTCCATGATGAGGAATGCCGCCATGTATTGAGAGGGGCGAAACTTGATCACCTCCCAGCCGGCTATCACCACCAGGGGGGTGATAAAAGTAGTCAGGATAATCAGCGGCATGGAGATGCCGTCAATCCCCGTGTAGTACTCAATATTGAAGGCAGGCACCCAGGGCACACGCTCGACAAACTGCATCTGTGCCGTGGCGCTGTCAAAGGCAAACCAGAGCGGCAGGCTGACAATGAAGGTCAGGACTGCAATGGTCAAAGCGGTCCATTTGGTTGCATTCGCCTCACGGTCTCCACTGGCGAGCACCATGAAACCACCGATGATCGGTAGCCAGACCGTAAGACTTAGGATGGGCCAATCGGCAATCATGCTCAATGTCCTTTAAACAAACACAAACCAGGTCAGCAACAACAGCAGACCCAGGATCATGGCAATAGCGTAGTGATAGAGATAGCCGGTCTGTACGTGGCGTACCACGGAGGCCAACCAACCGACGGAGTGAGCAGAACCGTTAACCGCCAGGCCATCGATCAGCCCCCGGTCTCCCGCCAACCAGAGAAATTTACCCAAGCCACGACTACCGGTTGCGAAAACAGCCTGGTAGACCTCATCAAACCAATATCTCTTGTCCAGCAGATTGTAGACCGGTGAGAGGGTGCTCTTGATCTTGTCTGCAATGGCTGGGTTCTTCATATAGATAAACCAGGCAACGAATAGCCCACCCATAGCAAGGTAGAAAGCCGGTCCAAAGAAACCGTGCAGAATAAAACCTCCCGCCCCATGAAATCCTTCGCCAATTGCACCCAGGGTGTCATGTTCGGGCAGAACATAAAGTACATCTTTGAACCAATCACCGAACAGCATCGGGCCAATGGTGAGATAGCCGAGGAACACGGAAGGAATGGCCAGCAGTATCAGTGGCACGGTCACCACCTTGGGGGTTTCGTGCAGGTGTTCTTTAGCATGCTCATCCCTTGGACCCTCGCCATGGAAGACCAGGAAGAACATGCGGAAGCTATAGAGAGCGGTGACAAAGACACCGGCAACCACCAGCCAATATGCGTAGTCAGAACCAAAAATCTCGGAGTGGTGCACCGCCTCGATGATGGCGTCCTTGGAGAAGAAGCCGGAGAAGCCGGGGAACCCGATTAGTGCCAGAGAACCAACCAGCGATGTCCAATAAGTGATGGGCATGTACTTACGAATACCGCCCATGTTGCGGATATCCTGATCGTGATGCATGCCGATAATGACCGAACCCGCCGCCAGGAAGAGCAGTGCCTTGAAAAAAGCGTGGGTCATCAGGTGGAAGATACCGGCGGCATAGGCGGAGGCGCCCAGGGCAACCATCATGTAGCCCAGCTGAGAGAGGGTCGAATAGGCAACCACTCGTTTGATGTCATTCTGTACGATACCGATCAGGCCGGTGAAAAAGGCGGTGGTGGCGCCGATAATCAAGACAAAGCTGAGGGCGGTCTCCGACAATTCATAGAGGGGGGACATGCGCGCCACCATGAAGATACCGGCTGTGACCATGGTGGCAGCATGGATCAGGGCTGAAATCGGCGTCGGACCTTCCATCGAATCCGGCAGCCACACATGCAACGGTACCTGTGCCGACTTACCCATCGCACCGATGAATAGCAGGATGCCGATCACCGACATCAGCGACCAACTACTGTCGCCCCAGATATGGATCTGGGTATCGGCCAACCCAGGCGCTTTGGCGAACACTTCAGCATAGTCAAGACTGTTGGTGTACATGGCAATCGCAGCAATACCCAGGATAAAACCGAAGTCGCCCACCCGGTTAACCAGAAAGGCCTTCAGATTGGCGAAGATCGCTGTCGGACGTACCGACCAGAATCCGATCAACAGGTAGGAGACCAGACCGACCGCCTCCCAACCGAAAAACAGCTGCATGAAATTGTTGGCCATGACCAACATCAGCATCGAGAAGGTGAATAGCGAAATGTAACTGAAGAAGCGCTGATAGCTGTTGCGTCCTGCCAGACTGGTCTTGGGCCAGTTGTGCTCATCATCAGCCATGTAACCGATGGTATAGATATGCACACAGAAAGAGACAAAGGTGACCACGCTGATCATCACAGCGGTCAACTGATCGACCAGAAAACCCACTTCCATATGGAGACCATCACTCACCATCCAGGTGTAGACCGGGCCATTGAAGACCACCTCGCCATCGAACATGAAACGCTTCAGAACGAATAGCGAGAGCAAGGTCGAAATACCCACACCGCCGCTAGCCACCCAATGGGCGCCTTTGCGTCCGATAGTGCCACCGAAGAAACCGGCAATAATGGCACCAATCAGAGGTACCAGTACGATTGTCAGATAGATATTTTCCATATCTCTCGCTACTTGATTATTTGCGTTTATTCACATTCATCTTGCGGGCAATATGACTAACCCTTCAACGCATCCATGTCCTCAACATTGATACTCTGTTTGCTGCGGAACAGCACCACCAGAATGGCCAGTCCGATAGCGGCTTCTGCCGCTGCCACAGTGAGGATAAAGAATACGAAGACCTGCCCTGCGATATCTCCCAAAAAGTGGGAAAAAGCGACAAAATTGATATTCACCGCCAGCAGCATCAACTCCACACACATCAACAACACGATAACGTTCTTACGGTTGATGAAGATGCCCGCAATACTGATGGCAAAAAGTATGGCGCCGAGGATAAGGTAGTCAGAGAGTGCAATCATATCTGTGTCATCCTTTCTCGGCATCCATGGAGACCATGCGAACACGGTCGTCACGTTTCACCAACACCTGGTTGGTCGAATCGAGATACTTGGTATTGGGACGCTTACGCATGGTCAGACCGATTGCCGCGATAATAGCGACAAGCAATATCACTGCAGCAATCTCAAAAGGGTACATATAGACGGTATAGAGGACGCTACCGATCTCCTCGGTATTGCTGTAGTCGGCGGCATGCCTGGCCGGCGCGGCATACTTATCGAGACCGAAGTTCTCTGCACGAACGATCAGGATCAACTCCGCCGCCATAGCAATGGCCATGACAACACCCAGCGGCAACATCTTGATAAAACCCGCCCTGAGTACAGCAAGATCGATATCAAGCATCATCAGCACAAACAGGAACAGCACCATGACTGCACCCACATAAACCAAAACCAGGACAATGGCTAAAAACTCCGCTTCAGCGAGCATCCAAATACCACTACAGGCAACAAAAGCGAGGATCAGAAACAGGGCCGAGTGTACCGGGTTGCGGCGGGTCACAACCATCATTGCGGCCAGGATCACCACAGCGGCCAGCACGTAAAAGATCAACTTTTCAAGTGTCATCAATTGTTCCTGTTTCTATACAACCGGTTTAACTAGCGGTATTTGGCCTGCGCTTCTATATCAGCAGCAATCTGTTTTTCGTGTTTGTCGCCGACAGCCAGCAAATCCTGTTTTGTCATCACGTTGTCACCTCGCTGCTCGAAGTGATATTCGTAGACTCGGGTCTCTACAATGGCGTCCACGGGGCAGGCCTCCTCGCAATAACCGCAGTAGATACACTTAAAGAGATCAATGTCGTACCGGGTAGTACGACGTGAACCATCTTCCCTGGGTTCGGCCTCGATAGTAATGGCCAATGCGGGGCAGGTCGCTTCGCAGAGCTTACAGGCAATACACCGTTCCTCACCATTGGGGTAGCGGCGAAGTGCATGCAGTCCCCTGAACCGAGGGGATACCGGCGCCTTCTCTTCCGGATACATAACGGTGAATTTTTTCTTGAACAGGTAGCGCCCGGTCACACTGAGACCACGGAACAGCTCCAGCAGGAAAAGGCTCTTGAAATAGTTCGATAACACTTTCATGTGAGACCTCCTCAGTCGAACCACCAGGGTAGTTGATAGACCACTGCGAGACCTACGACTGCAATCCAGACGATGGTAATCGGAATAAACACTTTCCAACCCAGCCGCATGATCTGATCATAGCGATAGCGTGGAAAAGTGGCGCGCAGCCAGAGAAAGAGAAACATGAAGAAGGCGGTCTTGATCACCAGCCAGACGAAACCAGGCACCCAATCAAACAGGGGACCCAATACCGGCCAACCCTGAAAGGGGGAGAGCCAGCCACCGAGAAACATCACCGCCGTCAGGGCCGAGATCAGGATCATGTTGGCATATTCAGCCAGGAAGAAAACGGCAAAGAGCATGCCGGAATACTCAACGTGAAAACCGGCCACGATCTCTGACTCACCCTCCGCAACATCAAATGGGGCACGATTCGTCTCCGCCACACCCGAAATAACATAGACGCCGAAGAGTGGTAGCAATGGCAACCAGAACCAGGAGAAGAGTCCACCTTGCTGGGCCTTGATAATATCACCGAGATTCAAGCTGCCCGCGGCAACCAGTACACCAACCAGTGCAAAACCCATGGCAATCTCATAGGCAACGATCTGGGCTGCAGAGCGCATGGCGCCGAGAAAGGCGTATTTTGAATTGGAAGCCCAACCGGCGATGATCACACCATAGACACCCACAGAAGTGAGCGCCAGGATATAGAGCAAACCGGCATTGATATCGGCCAGCACCAGCTTCTCATCAAAAGGGAATACTGCCCAAGCCGCCAGTGCCGGAGCAAGCGTAATCACGGGTGCAATGAGGAACAGCACCTTATTGGCATTGGTCGGAATGACGATCTCTTTGAACATCAGCTTGACCGCATCTGCGATCGGTTGCAGCCAGCCTTTAGGGCCCACTCGGTTAGGACCGATCCGCACCTGCATATAGCCGATGATCTTGCGTTCTGCATAAGTAAAATAAGCCACCGCCAGCATCATCGGTGCTACGATTACGATAATCTTGATCAGGGTCCAGATCAGATATTGCAGTTCAGAGGGAAGCGCTTCCCAGAGGCTGATAAAGAATTCCATCGGTTACGCCTTCTCCACGGTCACTTCGCCAAAGGGCTGTCCCAAGGTGGCGGTTGCCACCAGTCCCGTCGATATCCAGGCACAGCCCTCAGGGATGGACTCGTCAAGCTCCAATGGCAGATTCACCTGGTAGCCGTTCTGTTTCACTAATGCCAGCTCCTCCGAAGCCAACCCGAGTCGCTGCGCCTCGGCAGGATGGAGCCTAATCACAGCACTTCCCGCGTCTTGTGTCTGCTGTAATGCAGAGGCTCTACGTACCAGGGGATCGATCGCATGTAGCGGCGTATCACCACCACGTTGCAAGCCATCCGTTTTTAATTGCCGCTCAACCGGAGTCGACAACGAGAAACGGTTATCCAACACATCGTTTGAACAAACAGCAGAGAGTTCATCTGAAACCTGTGTCGAATCCGTATAGTCGAAACCCTTAAGATCAAGCAGATTTCCCAGCACACGTAAGATCTTCCAACCTGGCCGGGACTCACCCTGAGGTCTCACTGCACCACGGCTCTGTTGCCAGTCTCCCTGTGCGTTGACGAATGTGCCGGATGTCTCGGCAAACAGGGCCATTGGCAAGAGGATATCGGCGCAGGCTTCAAGCTCCGGGCCACGATAGGCCGTCAGTGCAACCACAACATCCGCACTTTGCAGTGCACTCACGGAGAGCGCTCCACTCCAAAAATCGAGTCCGGGCTCGACTCCCATCAGGAGATATCCCTTACGGGGCACCTTCAGCAGCTTCAGCACATCCAGGCCTTTGGCCTGTGCAGGCTTACCACCGGCCTGTAAATAGGGGACTGCACCAGCTATCTGAGCACCCGTACTGTTCGCTCCGGCGGGTATCACCATCAGGGTCGAACCCGTCGCCTCGGCCAGGACCGAAGCCACGAGACAGAACAGGGCGTAATCGGGATGGGACTGGGCTAGACCACCCAGTATCACAGCGGTAGATTCTGCTTGTTTGAGTGCATCGGCAGTGGTGCTTGAGGACTCATCAATTTTTGCAGACTTGATGACTTCCTCGATGGCACCCTTGGCTGCTACACCAGCAGACTTGGCAACGGCCGCTAGCTGATCCAGTAATCCGGCAGGTGTGCAGACCATCTGGGAAGCCTCATGATTCAGTTCCAGCAACAGTGGATTGATGTAGTGGAGACCCGCACCGGCCAAGGCCGCCTTACGTAGCCGATGGGCCAGCATGGGCTGCTCTTTGCGTAGATTGCCACCCACCACGAGCGCAGCATTGAGGTTCTCGATCTGGCTGATCTTCATGCCCAACCAGGAGACCGAACTAGCCGTCTCGTCCAGTCGAAAATCCCCTTGGCGCAGACGACTGTCTATATGATTACTGCCAAGTCCACGCATCAGTTTCTGCGCCAGATAGAGCTCTTCCAGGGTCGCAGAGGGAGAGAGCAATGCAGCTATCTGATCACCGTCCCCAATCTCCTGAAGACCAGCGGCGGCCATCTCCAAGGCCATCTCCCAACCTGCCTCATGCCACTCGCCATCCTTCTTGATCATGGGAGCGGTTAGGCGGTCTTCGGCGTAGAGACCTTCATAGCTGTAACGGTCCCGATCGGAGATCCAGCTCTCGTTGATCGCCTCGTTATCCCGTGGATGCACTCGCATGACCTTATTGCCACGCAGGTGAAGATTGATATTGGATCCGACACCGTCGTGTGGTGCAACACCTTCGACCTGTGTCAGTTCCCAGGCGCGGGCACTGAAACGGAACGGTTTCGAGGTCAGCGCCCCGACCGGACAGAGATCGATGATATTGCCTGAAAGCTCCGAGTTGATACTCTTTTCAATATAGGTACCAATGGTCATATGTTCGCCGCGACCGGTGGCGCCCATTTCCCGAATGCCGGCGATCTCCTGTCCAAAGCGTACGCAGCGGGTACAGTGGATGCAGCGCGTCATATCAGTGGAGATCAGAGGGCCGATATTCTTGTCGGCCACCACACGTTTACCTTCGGTATAGCGAGAGACATCGTTGCCGTAACCCATGGCAACATCCTGCAATTCGCACTCCCCACCCTGGTCACAGATCGGACAATCCAGCGGATGGTTGATGAGCAGGAACTCCATGGTTCCCTTCTGCGCTGCCAGCGCCCTTGGGGAACGGGTGTAGACCTTCATGCCGTCGGTAACCGGTGTCGCACAGGCCGGCAGCGGTTTAGGCACTTTCTCCACCTCGACCAGACACATGCGGCAGTTGGCTGAGATGGAGAGTTTTTTGTGGTAACAGAAGCGTGGAATGCGAATCCCTGCCGCATCGGTAACCTCGATCAGCATCGTGCCAGGTTTCGCCTGCAGTTCGCGGCCGTTTACTTCAATGGTGACTGTGGTATCTGTCATCGTGGTAATCTGTTTCTCTTAACCTCAGCCGGCCCCGACCATGCAACGTTTATGGTCGATGTGATACTGAAACTCATCGCGAAAATGGCGCAACATGCCCTGTACAGGCATGGCGGCTGCGTCACCCAGGGCGCAGATGGTCTTGCCGCTGATCTTGCCAGCCACGTCATCCAGCAGGTCCAGGTCTTCCTGTCGGCCCTGACCTGTTTCGATGCGGTGTACTACCCGGTAGAGCCAACCTGTCCCCTCCCGGCAAGGAGTGCACTGTCCACAGGACTCCTCGTGGTAGAAGTAGGACATGCGATCCAACACCTTGACCATGCAGTTGGTGTCATCCAAAACCACAACGGCACCAGACCCAAGCATGGAACCCGCACCAGCGATGGCATCGTAGTCCATGGTCAGCTCCATCATCTGATCCCCTGGGATCACAGGTGCGGAGGACCCACCGGGAATGACTGCCTTGATCTTGCGGCCATCCTTCATACCACCGGCCATCTCAAGCAGCTTGGAAAACGGGGTACCCATGGGAATCTCGAAGACCCCTGGATTATTGATGTTGCCTGAGATAGAGAAGAGCTTGGAACCGCCGCTATTCTTGACGCCAATATCCGAGAACCACTCACCGCCCTTTTCCAAGATCATGGGGATGGAGGCCAGGGATTCCGTATTGTTGGTAATCGTTGGGCAACCGTAGAGTCCGAAGTGAGCAGGAAATGGCGGCTTGTATCGGGGTTGCCCCTTCTTGCCTTCGACAGACTCCAGCAGCGCCGTCTCCTCACCGCAGATATAGGCCCCTGCCCCAAGGTGGCTGTGCAGTTCAAAATCAAAACCGGAACCCAGCAGATTTTCACCCAGATAGCCTGCCTTCCGGGCCTCTTCCAGCGCATGTTCAAAGCGCTCGTAGGGTTCCCAGAATTCTCCGCGGATATAGTTGTAACCCCGGGTTGCACCAATAGCGTAACCGGCGAGGATCATCCCTTCGATCAGCTGATGGGGGTTATATCGAATAATGTCACGATCTTTGAAGGTACCAGGTTCGCCCTCATCTGAATTACACACCACAAACTTTTGGCCGGGCGCATTGCGGGAGATGAAACTCCATTTAAGACCGGTAGGAAAACCTGCACCACCACGCCCACGCAGGCCCGACTTTTTCACCTCTTCGATGATCTCGTCAGGCGGGGTCTTTTCTGTGAGTACCTTTTTCAGTATCTCATAGCCACCACGGCTCTGGTACTGTTCCAGCAGCCAGGGACGTTCCAGATCCAGGGTTCGCAGGCAGACTTCGTTAGCCATGGGATTTACTCCAGGCCCTCGAGGATCGCATCAACGATCTCCGGGGTCAGGTTTTCGTAATATTGTTTTCCAACCTGCATCATCGGTGCGCCACCGCATGCGCCCAGACACTCAACTTCCTTGAGGGAGAACTTGCCATCCTCAGTGACTTCACCAAAGGTGATGCCAAGCCGCTTTTCCAGGTGCTCCACGATGGTGTCGGCATTGTTGATCATGCAGGAGACATTGGTGCAGACACAGACTTTGTGCTTGCCGACAGGCTTCAACTCATACATGGAGTAGAAGGTGGCCACTTCGTAGACGGCGATTGCCGGCATATCCAGATAGGCCGCCACATCGTTCATCAGATCGGTGGTTAGCCAACCGCCATTATCATCCTGAACAATTCTCAAGGCAGCCATCACCGCAGACTGTTTCCACTCCGGTGGATACTTGGCAACCCAACGGTCGATCTCCGCCCTGACTTCAGGGTTGAAGAGCTCTGTAACGTCTTTCACTACTGATGTACTCATTCAATCATTGCTCTAACGGTCGATCTCACCGAATACCACATCCATGGTGCCGATCACTGCCACCACGTCGGCCAGCATGTGTCCCCTGACCATCTCGTCCATGGCGGCAAGATGAGGGAATCCCGGTGCGCGAATCTTCAGCCGGTAAGGCTTGTTGGCGCCATCAGAGACGATGTAGCAACCGAACTCCCCTTTTGGTGCCTCGACGGCGGCATAGGCCTCTCCCACGGGGGGGCAGTAGCCTTCTGTAAAGAGCTTGAAGTGGTGGATCAGGCTCTCCATGTCATCTTTCATTTCACCCCGTGAAGGCACGGCAACCTTGTAGCCATCCAGCACCACAGGACCGGGATTGTTGCGTAACCACTCGATGCATTGCTTGATAATGCGATTGGACTGACGCAGCTCTTCGATACGCACCAGATAGCGATCGTAGCAATCGCCCTCTTTACCGACGGGAATGTCAAAATCAACCTTATCGTAGACCGCATAGGACTGCTTTTTACGCAGATCCCACTCAACACCGGAACCGCGCAACATGGGCCCGGTAAAACCCAACTGCATGGCCCGCTCCGGTGAAACCACAGCGATACCAACCGTGCGCTGTTTCCAGATACGGTTGTCGGTCAGCAGTGTTTCGTACTCATCCACCAGATTGGGAAAGCGGTTGGTGAAATCCTCGATAAAGTCGAGCAATGAGCCTTGACGGGTTTCATTTCGGCTCGACACGTCACGACCGGTAACCCATTGGTTAGCCTGATACTGCGGCATCCGATCAGGCAGGTCTCGGTAGACGCCGCCAGGACGATAGTAAGCCGCATGCATGCGTGCGCCCGAAACCGCTTCGTAGCAGTCCATCAGGTCTTCCCGCTCGCGGAAGGCATAGAGAAAGACTGTCATGGCACCCACATCCAGTGCATGGGTACCCAACCACATCAGATGGTTGAGGATGCGGGTAATCTCATCGAACATGGTGCGGATGTATTGCGCACGAACCGGGGCTTCGATTCCCAGCAGTTTCTCGATCGCCCGTACATAACCATGCTCATTACACATCATCGACACATAGTCGAGACGGTCCATGTAGGGGATACTCTGATTATATGGCTTACTCTCGGCCAGCTTCTCGGTTGCCCGGTGCAGCAGTCCGATATGGGGATCGGCCCGCTCGATCACCTCGCCATCCATCTCCAGCACCAGACGCAGCACGCCATGGGCCGCTGGATGTTGAGGGCCGAAATTCAGTGTGTAGTTACGGATTTCAGGCATCGCCGGCGTCCTGGGTTTCGTTATCCTCTGCCAGATAACGGTTATCATCACGGATCACACGTGGCACCAGGGTGCGTGGATCAATACTCACAGGTTCGTAGACCACCCTGCCAAGCTGCGGGTCGTAGCGCATCTCCACCTGGCCAATCAACGGGAAGTCTTTACGGAAAGGGTGGCCGATAAAGCCATAGTCGGTCAGAATGCGCCGCAGATCCGGGTGTCCATCAAACAGAATACCGTAGAGATCAAAGGCCTCTCTTTCAAACCAGTTGGCACCTTCCCATATCGGCACAACAGAAGCGACGATCGGAGCTGACGTATCGACGAAAACCCGCAGCCGCAAACGAATATTGTTACTGATGGAGAGCAGGTGATAGACAGCGGCAAAGCGATTCTCTTCCATCGCTTCCAACTGCCCGATCATCTCGACCCCACGGCCGAAACCTGTGTCAGGCGCTGTATCTGTCTGCCACTCGGTATTTCCATAGTCGCCATAATCGACACCACAAACGTCGATCAGCTCCTCGAAACCAAACTGCGACTCATCACGCAAGCGGGTTGCCACTGTGATGAGATGCTCCCGCGGCACCACAAGCGTGATCTCTCCACAGACCTGTTCCAGACTGCAACCGACATCTGAAAAACCGGATGCCAGTGCTTCCGCGAGCTGCTCAAGCCTTTCCTGCATGCCCTTATGCGAACCGTTGCTCATGAACTCTCCAATCTATCGAGCGATGGTACTGGTTCGGCGTATTTTGTCCTGCAATTGCAGTACGCCATAGAGAAGTGCCTCCGCTGTCGGTGGACAGCCGGGCACATAGATATCGACGGGGACAATCCTGTCACAACCCCTGACCACGGCATAAGAGTAGTGGTAGTAGCCACCGCCGTTGGCACAGGACCCCATGGAAATCACCCAACGCGGCTCCGCCATCTGGTCATAAACCTTGCGCAGAGCTGGCGCCATCTTGTTCACCAGGGTGCCTGCCACAATCATCACATCGGATTGTCTCGGGCTTGGACGGAAGATGATACCGAATCGATCCATGTCGTAGCGTGCTGCCGCGGCATGCATCATTTCTACTGCACAACAAGCAAGGCCGAAGGTCATCGGCCACATGGAGCCGGTACGCGCCCAGTTGATCAGTTTGTCGGCAGAGGTAGTAAAGAAACCTTGCTCCATGATGCCTTCAATGCCCACTAGCTACCTCCACAGGCGTTGTCATCTGGAAAAAATTCATCTGCTGGTACCTAGGTATCAGCAATGCGCTGCTCCCTTAAAGTGGCACACACGATTACTCCCACTCCAGCGCCCCCTTCTTCCACTCATAAATGAAGCCGATGACCAGTATGCCAAGGAACAGCATCATGGCGAGGAACCCAACCATGCCGATCTCATCCAGCACGACGGCCCAAGGGAATAAAAATGCGATTTCCAGATCGAAGATAATGAAGAGAATGGCGACCAGGTAGTAGCGTACATCGAACTTCATACGCGAATTTTCAAAGGCCTCGAAACCACACTCGTAGGGTGAGAGTTTCTCATCATCCGGCTTGCGGGTACCCAATAGAAAACCAAGACCGATTACAACGCCTCCCAATACAAAGGCCACTGCCAGAAAAATCAGGATGGGCAAATAGTTTTCGAGCATCAGTATGCTGCCCCCTTGCGTCGTTAATCGTTATGTTTATAAGCGAATCTTCAGGGAAGGCACGCAGTCTATCCTCTGGCGACTGATCGTGTCAAGTGGGAGTAAAAGTAATATTTACTGTAAATTCATATAGTTATATAACTTTTACGGACATAAAAAAACGGTATTGCCTCACATGGAAGCAATACCGCTTTGTGTTGGTGCCGATGGCCGGATTTGAACCGGCACGGCTTACGCCACTACCCCCTCAAGATAGCGTGTCTACCAATTCCACCACATCGGCAATCTATTCTCTGAGCACCTACTCCTTCACTGCAGCGGGAGCGGTGTTTTCCGCTTGAGCTTCATCCGGCTGCTCAGTCTGGGTATCCATTGCGGCATCAGGCACTACCGGCAAATCAGCAGATTCAGCCGGCGCCGGCGTCTCATCTACTTCAATGGAAACAGGTGGCATATCCGTGTTAACAGGCACCGGCGGGATATCGGTTTGTGGCTGGACCTCGACCTCAACCGCCGGTGGTTGCTGAAAACCTTCCAAGACATCGACGCCGCCATCACGCTGTGAAGCGAAATAGGCCATCACCATACTCGTGATGAAGAAGAGCGTAGCCAGTCCCGCGGTAAGTCGCGTCAGAAAAGAGGCGGAGCCCTTTGAGCCGAATACAGTGCCTGAAGCACCACTACCGAAAGCAGCACCCATGTCGGCGCCCTTGCCATGCTGTATCAGAATCAACCCAACTAGGCCAATGGCCAGAAAGAGATGAAATACGATTAAAATTGTCTGCATTTAACTGTTTGCCTTTCAGATTCAATTGGCTGCGGTGCAGATCCCAAGAAAGTCTTCAGCCTTGAGGGAAGCACCACCGATCAGGCCACCATCAATATCGGGTTTGCCGATCAGCTCTTTGGCGTTATCCGGCTTCATGGATCCACCGTAGAGAATACGTACACCATCAGCCACTTCCGCACTCTTTGCGGCTACACGACCACGAATGAAGGCGTGAACATCCTGTGCCTGCTCTGGGGTTGCGGTCTTGCCGGTACCGATAGCCCAGACCGGCTCATAGGCAATAACGCCACCGGTCAACGACCCGACACCCGCAAGATCGATCAAGGCATCCAGCTGACGAGCAACGACCTGCTCGGTGATACCAGCTTCCCGCTCTTCCAGGGTCTCTCCCACACAGAGGATCGGCACCAATCCAGCAGCCTGGGCTGCTGCGTATTTTTTAGCTACCAGCTCATCACTCTCTGCGTGATAGGTCCGGCGCTCGGAATGACCGACGATGACATATTTGCATCCAAAATCATTCAGCATTGAGGCCGCCACTTCACCGGTATAGGCACCGGATGACTCTGTCGAGAGATCCTGGCCGCCCCAGCCGATCACGCTACCTGCCAGCAGCTTTTCCGTCTCAGGTATGAGGACAAAGGGAGGGCAGACTGCCACATCGGCATTCTTAACCTCGCCGATACCATGCTTGATGCCATCCAATAGACTACGGACTCTCTCGAGAGAACCGTTCATTTTCCAGTTGCCGGCTACCAGTGGTCTACGCATGCCATCACTCCTGCGATCGAAGAAAGCGCGGTAGCTTAACGGCCAATGCGCTTTAAATCAATCTTCATCGCTTCGGAATGCGTCGCTGACCCATGGTGGGAGGCGAGGCTTTTTTCAGCAAAGCCTACTCTGCAGCCACAATTTCCTTCACGACAGCAGCGATCCCATTTGAAAACCGCTCCACATGAGACTCGTCGCTACTCTCGACCATGATGCGAATCAGTGGCTCAGTACCCGATGGGCGAAGGAGCACTCGGCCAGAACTGCCCATCTCCACTTCCGCCTCGCGTACTGCCTTCTTCACCGCATCGGATTGCATGATATCTGCCGCTGTTTTGCTTTCCAGCTTAATGTTGGTCAGCAGCTGAGGATATTTGCTCATACCGGCTTTCAACTCACGCAACGAACGCCCTGTGGCGTGTACTTCAGCTAAGACCTGGAGGGCCGAAACGATGCCGTCACCGGTGGTAGTGCGATCGAGACAGATGATATGCCCGGATTGTTCCCCACCGAGCACCCAGCCTTTTTTCGACAGACGTTCCATGATGTAGCGATCGCCCACATTTGTCCGCTCAAATACTACGCCGTGCTCACGCAGTGCATTTTCCAGGCCCAGATTACTCATCACCGTGCCTACCACTGCGCCCTTGAGATCACCTACCCGCATTCGGGAGCAGGCGATAATATAGAGTATTTCGTCCCCATCCACTTCGTTACCCTGATCATCGACCATGATCAGACGATCACCATCTCCATCCAGCGCAACACCGAGGTCGGCGCCATGCTCCAAAACAGCCTTCTTGAGATACTCCGGATAGGTCGAGCCCACTCCGTCGTTGATATTGAAGCCATTGGGTTCGTTGCCAATAGCTATCACATCGGCGCCCATCTCATCGAAAACATAGGGCGCGATGTTATAGGTTGCACCGTTGGAACAATCCACAACAATCTTCATCCCGTGGAAACATGTTTGCAGTGGAATCGTGCTCTTGCAGAATTCGATATAACGTCCCTCAGCCGCCATCTTCTCAGCCCGACCAAGATTGGCTGAATCGACCGTCACTAATGGTTTGTCCATTTCGGCTTCAATGGCTCCCTCCACCTCATCAGGCAGCTTCAGTCCATCGGCCGAGAAGAACTTGATGCCATTGTCCTGATAGGGATTATGGGATGCACTGATCACAATGCCTGCCTGGGCGTGTAGCGTCCGTGTCAGATAGGCGACACTGGGGGTCGGCATGGGGCCCAGCAAAGTGATATTGACACCGGCTGCGGTCAGACCGGCTTCCAGCGCAGACTCAAGCAGATATCCAGAGATGCGCGTGTCCTTACCGATCAGAACCCGGCTCTTTTTCACATTTCCCAAAACACGACCTGCGGCCCAGCCCAATTTTAAGACGAACTCTGGGGTGATTGGTCCATCGCCAAAGCGGCCCCGTACGCCATCTGTACCAAAATACTTACGACTCAAAGATATATCCTCTTATTATTCGGCAGATCTCACTGCTGACACCACCTTTAACGCCTCAACTGTGGCGCGCACATCATGCGCCCTGATGATAGCGGCGCCTGAGTTTACCGCAAGTACTGCTGCGGCGATGCTGCCAAAGACGCGCTCATTCACCGGCGCATCTCCTAGTAGCGACCCAATCATCGACTTTCTTGAGATGCCCACCAATATGGGTGCACCAGTGGACACAAACGCCGGTAAATCTTTCAATAATGCCAGATTATGCTGCAGTGATTTCCCGAACCCAAAGCCTGGATCGAACAGGATGCGGTTGTGGGGAATACCCGCTTTTATGCAGACTTCACGACGTTCCAAGAGAAAATCTCTGACCTCTCTCACAACATCTGTGTACTCTGGGGCATTCTGCATGGTACGGGGTTCGCCCTGCATATGCATAAGGCAGATAGGTACATCCGCCTCAGCAGCTACCGCTACCGCACCAGGAGCACGCAGCGCCAGAACATCATTCAGCATTCCAGCACCTGCGGAGACTGCTCCTTTCATAACCTCCGGCTTACTGGTATCGATAGAGATGGGAACAGGGACCTCCCCTGCCAACGCCTCGATAACGGGGATCACCCGTTCGAGTTCCTGTTCAGTGGTGACAGACTGGGCACCAGGCCGGGTGGACCCCCCCCCGATATCAATGATGGCAGCCCCCTCAGACACCATCTGCCGGGCATGTCTCAGCGCCGCTTCCCTAGCCAGAAAACGGCCACCATCGAAGAAAGAATCGGGAGTTAGATTTAGAATGCCCATGACCTGGGGAAACCCCAGGTCAATGGACTTCCCGCCGCAGTCAAGAATCAATGCCGGCAGGTGTTGATCAGTGCTGGCCTGCCGGCCCGCCGATGGAACCCGATACGTCATCCGACGCAGGGGATTCACCGGAAGGCTTGGCACCATCGTCCGAGTCGGCATCCGAGTCAACCCAATCCTTCGGCGGCCGCGGGGGTTTGCCTTCCATGATGTCGTTGATCTGATCCTTATCGATGGTCTCATACTTCATCAGCGCATCCGCCATCACATGGAGCTTTTCGACGTGTTCGTTGAGAATGGTGTTGGCGCGCTCATAGTTCCGATCGATGAAGCTGCGAATCTCCTCATCGATAGTATGTGCCGTGTCATCAGACACGTTCTTGTGCTGAGTCACGGAACGGCCCAGAAAGACTTCTTCCTCTTCCTCGCTATACATCAGCGGACCCAGGCGTTCAGACAGTCCCCACTTGGTGACCATATTTCGGGCGAGTTCGGTCGCACGCTTGATATCGTTGGAGGCGCCAGTCGTTACCTTATCGTTGCCAAAGATCAATTCCTCGGCAATACGCCCGCCGAACAAACTCGAGATCTGGCTCTCCAGGTGCTCTTTGCTGTAGCTGTAGCGATCGGCTTCTGGCAGAAACATGGTCACGCCCAGGGCTCGACCACGAGGAATGATGCTTACCTTGTAGACCGGATCATGAGACGGTACCAGTCGTCCGACAATCGCATGTCCGGACTCATGATAGGCCGTGAGCTTTTTCTCGTCCTCACTCATCACCATGGTACGGCGTTCCGTACCCATCATGATCTTATCCTTGGCCTTCTCCATCTCCTCCATGCTGACCAGTGCCTTGTTGGCACGTGCGGCAAACAGAGCCGCTTCGTTCACCAGATTGGCCAGATCAGCACCGGAGAAACCTGGTGTACCACGGGCGATGATGCTGGCTTTAACGTCTTCAGATGCTGCCACCTTGCGAAGATGAACCTTCAGGATCTGCTCACGGCCACGTACATCGGGTAACGGTACGACCACCTGGCGGTCAAAACGGCCAGGGCGCAGCAGCGCGGGGTCCAGTACATCCGGGCGGTTCGTGGCGGCGATAACGATAACGCCTTCATTCCCCTCGAAGCCGTCCATCTCCACCAACAGTTGATTGAGGGTCTGTTCACGCTCGTCATGACCACCCCCAAGCCCTGCGCCACGATGGCGACCTACCGCATCGATCTCATCAATGAAGATGATACAAGGCGCATGTTTCTTCGCCTGTTCGAACATATCCCGCACACGGGAGGCACCGACACCCACAAACATCTCAACAAAATCTGACCCGGAGATCGTAAAGAAGGGCACTTTAGCCTCACCGGCGATGGCCTTGGCGAGCAGGGTTTTACCCGTACCGGGAGACCCGACCATCAATACGCCTTTGGGTATCTTTCCACCCAGTTTCTGGAACTTGGAAGGATCGCGCAGGAAGTCGACCATTTCGGAGACCTCCTCCTTGGCCTCTTCCACACCGGCCACATCATTGAAGGTGATCTTGACCTGATCCTCACTCAGCATCCGAGCCTTGCTCTTACCGAAAGACATGGCGCCACGGCCTGCTCCACCACCCTGCATCTGGCGCATGAAGAAGATCCAAAGACCGATCAACACAAACAGTGGAAACCAGTTAATGAGTATATTCATCAACAGGGAGGGCTTCTCCGGCGGGGTAGCCATGATCTCCACATTGTTCGCAAGTAGATCATTCACCAATCCTTCGTCACCCGGACTGTAGGTGGAAAAACGCTGCCCCGAAGTCAGGGTACCGTCAATATCATGACCATTGCCGCTGATGTTCACTTCCTTGACCTGTCCCGACTTCACATCACTGATGAATTCGGAATAGGGTTTCATCTGCGCCTTGGGCTGGGTGGATGAAAAATTATTGAAGACCGTCATCAAGACGATGGCGATTACCACCCAGAGAATCAGATTTTTTGCCATATCATTCAAAGCCTAAACCTCGTATTTTTTCCCGGTGTATAACGGGACCATGTACCGTATCAGTGTAGCCGTTCTTAACAGCTCGGTGACAGTAGACAGTCACCACAGGTCACCCAGAGAATCCTGTCATCTGGTTGTGACGGCATTGCAACTCACTGATTTACCGGATTAACTGACAAGCGTGTCGCTACCTCGTGAAAGATTTTGGGACATCCGAGTTCCCAAAATCGACTCGCCAACGCGACAGCCGTTATGCCCCGACCGTC
>JAHXHT010000011.1 GCA_025656435.1 Candidatus Thiodiazotropha sp. (ex Gloverina cf. vestifex)
CAGTCACAATTACGGCCATACAACCGCGCCTACGCCTATCGGGGACTAATCGCCTCGGCTTTCAGCCTTCCATGGCGATCAGCGAAGGAGAAGTTGAAACGATTAAAGCAACAAACTAGCCGTGCAGAACAGCGTAAAGTTTGTCCTTGAGGAGTAAACAACGTTTTTTCATCTCTTCCATATGGAAGTCGGATACCGGCGTACTCAGCTCTTCCAGGCTGCGAATGTGCGCATCCAGCCAGTCGGACTCATCCATCATGTGATGAAAGGCATCATTATTTTTACGTAAATCGGCAATCTTCTCCGCGTATTCCGGAAATTCATGCAAAAGATCGTGGGATCTCTCCCAGCATATTCGCCTCCAAACGTTTATTTCTAACTATTCAAACACATATAGCCTTAGCTCTGCCACAGCTGCAATGTGCCGGATCAATTTTCCACCACGTACCGTCTATTTTCCAATACAAAAGGTGGAAAAAATTTGGCCTAAAAGATCATCGGCTGTGAATTCACCGGTGATCTCCGACAGGGCCTGCTGCGCTTGACGAAGGTCCTCCGCCAGTAATTCACCAGCCTGATGCTCCACGAGCATTTCTGCACCCTGATGTAGATACTCCAACGCCCGCTGCAAGGCATCGAGATGTCTGCGCCGGGCAATGAATTCCCCTTCGCTCTGGTCCTGATAACCGACACAAGACTTGAGATGATCCGTGAGTATGTCCAGGCCTAGACCACTTTTAGCCACCAGTGATATTTCCACACCCTCCCGGGTCTCGTGGATCAGGGGTGATTTTCCGCTCAGATCGATCTTGTTACGTACCAGCGTGAGTGGCACAGCTGTTGGTAGCTGTTCCCGATCCAACGCGAGATGATCAGGATCCGCCTGATCATCGAAGACCCAGAGAATTCTGTCAGCCTGCTCTATCTGTGCTTTAGCCCGACGGATGCCCTCTTTTTCCACCGGGTCCTGACTCTCTCGCAGGCCCGCCGTGTCGATGATATGCAGTGGTAGTCCGTCAAGCGATATTCGCTCCCGAAGGATATCCCGGGTGGTACCGGGAATCTCTGTCACGATGGCGGAATCCACACCTGCAAGGGCGTTAAGCAGGCTCGATTTTCCTGCATTGGGGCGTCCGGCAATGACCAGAGTCATACCATCCCTGAGCAGTCTGCCGGTTCGGGCGTTCTTCTGTACCGCCTTAGTCTGGTCGATGATTTCTTGTAAGTTAGCACTCACTTTACCATCACTGAGAAAGTCGATCTCCTCTTCCGGAAAGTCGATGGCGGACTCTACATAGAGACGCAGTCCGATGAGTTTCTCGACCAGTTGATGAATCTTTTCTGATAACACACCCTGCAGGGTACGACTCGCCAGACGTGCAGCCGTAGCGGTCTCGGCATCGATCAGATCGGCGATCGCCTCAGCCTGCACCAGATCGAGTTTATCGTTGAGGAAAGCGCGCTCGCTGAACTCACCGGCAGTGGCCAGTCTTGCACCCAATTCGAGGGTTCTGTGTAACAGCAGATCCATCACTACAGGACCGCCATGGCCCTGCAGTTCCAACACATCTTCACCGGTGAAAGAGTTTGGCTTGGGAAAGTAGAGGGCAATACCCTCATCGATAGCCTGTCCGTCGGCATCCAGAAAGGGAGTGTAAGTCGCAGCCCTTGCCGCAGGGAGGTGGCCCAAAATGAGGCGGGCAATATCAGCACATTTTTCACCACTGATACGGACGATACCGACTCCCCCGCGTCCCGGCGGGGTAGCGACCGCTGAGATGGTTTCACGGGGTTGCATCGCACACGATCAGTTTTTTAAACCCGCCTGTTTTTCGATCTTCTGGGTGATGTACCACTGTTGCAGAATCGAGACCAAGTTGTTGACCACCCAGTAGAGCACCAGTCCCGCCGGGAAGAAGGCGAAGAAGACGGTGAAGACGAACGGCAGACTCATCATAATCTTGGCCTGCATCGGATCAGGCGGTGCCGGGTTGAGCTTCTGCTGGACAAACATGGAGACACCCATGATCAGCGGCAGAATAAAATAGGGGTCCTTCTCTGAGAGACTGCTGATCCACAGAATCCACGGTGCCTGACGCAGTTCGACACTCTCCAACAGTACCCAGTAGAGGGCAATGAAGACCGGGATCTGTACCAGGATCGGTAAACAACCCCCAAGAGGATTGATCTTCTCCTTTTTATACATCTCCATCATGGCCTGATTGAGACGCGCTTTGTCATCGCCATAACGATCCTTTAACGCCTGCATTCGCGGCGTGAACTTACGCATGTTGGCCATGGACTTATAACTGGTCTCAGACAGCTTGTAGAAGGCCGCTTTGATCAACAGGGTCAAAATAATGATCGCCCAACCCCAGTTACCGACATAGTTATGAATCGTTTTCAGTAACCAGAAAATCGGCTTTGCGATGACCGTCAGCCAACCATAGTCTACCGTTAGCTCAAGGCCTTGAGCTATCGCCTCCAACTGGTCCTGCAACTTGGGACCAATATAGAGTTGGCGGGTCATGACCTGTTGACTGCCCGGTTCTATCGTCGCCGTGGGAGAGTAACTGCCGATCAGATACTTCGATCCCGGCAAGGCATTGGTGTAGTAGTGATCCACCTGCTCTTTGGGTGGTACCCAGGCAGAGAGAAAGTAGTGCTCGATCATCGCCAGCCAGCCGGTGTCGGAGTCGATGTTGAGACTCTTTTTGGCCATATCCTCGAAATCGACCTTCTCATATTTATCGGCCGGGTTGTAGAAAACACCGCCAGTGTATGTGTAAGTGGTAAAACCCGAGGAGTCGCTCTGAGGCTCCATGCGCTGAAGCTGGCCGTAGTCTCTCACGGCCCAGCGTTGAGATGACTGGTTGTCGACTTCGTGGCGTACCTCTATCAGGTAACTTCCCCGCCGCAGGGTAAAATATTTGGTTACGGTAATGCCGTCACCGCTTTGCCAGACCAATGGGATCTCTATCTCATCGACCCCTTCACCGAGTACATAGTTACCCGCTTGTGCCTGATAGATCTCTTCGTGGGTGGGCGCCTTGCTTTGTTCACTGCCGATGAGGCCAGATTGGGCGATATAGATATCGGGTGAGTTGGGGGAGAGCAGTTCAACCTTACTCTCGGGTTGATCCAGTGAGGTCGGATAATCGAGTAGATATGCCCGGGAAACCGTTCCCCCTTTGGTTGATATCTCCAATTTCAGCAGATCGCTCTCGACATACACAATCTGTCCAACCTGACCTACAGAACTTTGCCCACCTACTTCCGGTGTACCGGCAGCCTGTGCCTCAGTCGTCACTTCAACATTGGGTACGCCAGCAGCCTCATGGCTGACAGCTGTCTGGTCGATCACACCCGACTCTTGCTGTTTTGACACCGTTGGCGCTGACACGCCGTAGTCCTGCTGCCATGCCTGGTAGATCATGAGGCCGAGAAAGGCCAGGGTGAAGAAAAGGATCAGTCTTAGATTATCCATGGAACTGCTTTTTAGTGGGTTCAGGTACAGGGTCTACACCCCCATCATGCCAGGGGTGACAGTGGGACAGGCGCTTGATCGAGAGCCAAAGGCCTCTCAGAGCTCCATGTTTATCCACCGCTTCCAGCGCGTAGGCGGAGCAGCTCGGATAGAAGCGGCAATGCTGACCGACAAACGGACTCAGTATCGTTTGGTAGGCCTTAATCAGTAATAGAATTACTCGGCGCATTTTTCCGCGACTCTTTGCCAGTGTTTACTCAGCGAATCAAAACAGCGTCGGTTATCTGCTTGGGAGATGCCTTGTCGACTGACAACCACCAGATCAAGTCCGACAAGCTCAAGCCGATGTTGTCTGAAACTCTCCCTGATCACGCGTTTGATCCGATTCCGGTCTACCGCTCGACGACTGTTCTTTTTTGATACGGCCAATCCCAAACGGGCATCTTCGAGACCGCTGGGTACAGCTAGGACTAAAAAGAACTTATCAACTGATCGCAGGCCATCGCTAAAAACCCGACGGTATTCGTCGGGTTTCAATAACCTTAGGCAACGGGGAAATGGGTACCCCTGTTTGCTGGGCAAGGGCCGTGTTTCAGAGTGCCAGTCTGGCCCGTCCCTTTGCGCGGCGCGCCTTGAGCACCTTGCGTCCGTTGCGCGTGGCCATGCGTGCACGGAAACCGTGGGTACGCGCCTTTTTCAGATTGCTGGGTTGAAACGTTCTCTTCATAGCTGTCTACCGGTAAATCCGTTAAAAATTTCAGTCAATTACGGACGAAAAAAAGAGGCGTAGAGTAGTCCCAAAACGCCTACGCTGTCAATAGATGATTGGATATCAGATTCGGAACCAGAAAGCATCTTAACTGTGGATAACTCTGCTTCCTCAGAGTAGACTTGTTTGCCCTACTTCGCACCTGCAGTGGCTGGCCGACAGACTGAGATGTCTCCAGTCGATTGCGTGGACTCAATTGAAATCAATGCCCGGTTGGAGAGAAACTTTGGACCTTTGGCATCGCTGCGCAGAACAACTGGAACAGGAACTCTCCGCCCAGCAATTCAATACCTGGATACGTCCACTTCAGGTTGTCGAAGAGGCTGAGCAACTAAAGCTGCTGGCACCAAATCGTTTCGTGCTCGATTGGGTCAAGAACCACTATCTCGAAACCATTCAAAAGTTGCTGATTAATCTAAGCCAGGGACAAACGCCCACGGTTAAAGTCGAAATCGGCAGTAAACAGCGCACTGAATCCAAGACTACACCCAATCAGCCTGTCAGAGTACATCCGACTGCGGTAGATCGACAGACGCGTGTCGATAGCAATCTCAATCCCAGTTTCATATTCGATACTTTTGTTGAAGGTAAATCTAACCAACTGGCACGGGCAGCATCCATGCAGATTGGAGAAAATCCCGGCAAAGCCTATAACCCACTTTTCATATATGGGGGAGTGGGACTCGGTAAGACCCACTTAATGCATGCTGTCGGGAACAGTATATTGAGTAAAAATCCCGATGCACGGGTGATCTATCTTCACTCTGAGCGATTCGTTGCAGAGATGGTCAAAGCGCTACAGCACAACACCATTGGTCAGTTCAAGAAAAAATACCGGTCAGTCAACGCACTGTTGATAGATGATATTCAATTCTTCGCTGGCAAGGAGCGTTCCCAGGAGGAGTTTTTCCACACCTTCAATGCACTCTTCGAATCTCAGCAACAGATCATTCTTTCCAGTGACCGATTTCCGAAAGAGGTCTCTGGACTCGAAGAGCGTTTAAAATCCCGTTTTGGATGGGGACTCACTGTTGCCATAGAACCGCCGGATCTGGAGACACGTGTCGCCATACTTCAAAGTAAGGCCCTACAGCTCAACGCTGAGCTACCAAGCGAAGTGGCATTCTTCATGGGTAAAAGGATACGCTCCAACATCCGCGAACTTGAAGGTGCATTACGACGTGTCATTGCCAACGCCACATTTACCGGCAAAGAGATAAACCTCGATTTTGCCAAAAATGCACTGCGCGACATGATCGCCGCCCACGACAAACAGGTTACCATTGAAAATATTCAAAAAACCGTAGCGGAATATTTTCAAATCAGAACGTCTGATCTACTGTCTGCTAAAAGAAGCCGATCTATTGCCAGGCCCAGACAGATTGCGATGACGCTTTCCAAGGAGCTAACTAATCACAGTTTGCCTGAAATAGGCAATGCGTTCGGTGGGAGAGACCACACAACAGTGATACACGCCACACGCAAAGTAAAAGAACTTAGGGAAAGCGATGCTAGAATTTCTGAGGATTATTCAAACCTGTTAAGAACACTTAGCAGTTAATGTGGATAAATTGTAAGCAAAATAAGTTAATATCCGAATATCAATCTGTCCACAAACGATCAACAGGTACTCATCAGGCTACAGGGCAATGTAATAACAAGGAAAAAACGAATAAAATCATTAAAAATCAATGTATTAATGACCTTATTCACAGATTTGTCGGGCCTTAATAATAACAATAATATCTTATCTTAAACATAATCTATATTAAGAAGGCTGAGTGGATAACTATGAAGATAGTCACCGATAGGGAAAACTTACTGGAACCCCTACAGCAAATTGCAGGTGTGGTTGAAAGAAGACAGACGCTGCCCATTCTTGCAAATATCCTCATCAATGCAGGAAATGGAATTCTTCAGATGACTGCAACGGATCTTGAGGTTGAACTGAAAACACAAGCCACAGCAGAATGCGATGGTGAGGCAGATTTCACTGTACCTGCAAGAAAAATCCTCGACATCACAAAGGCCCTGCCTGAGGGCGCGATCATCAATCTCAATATTGAAGGTGACAAGGCAAAGCTACAATCAGGAAGAAGCCGTTTTTCTCTCGGAGTCCTATCAGCTCAGGATTATCCTGTCATCGAACCAACACCCAGTAGCTCTGTGCTGACTATCAAAGAGGGCTTATTGAAGCGTCTTATAGAGAAAACACAATTCGCTATGGCACAGCAGGACGTTAGATATTACTTGAATGGGATGTTGTTAGAGATATCAAAAGGAGAAATAAAAACCGTTGCGACAGATGGACATCGGCTTGCTCTCAGTAAATCAAACGATTCAATCTCCGAAGATGTAGAGATCCAGGTCATATTACCAAGAAAGGCTGTCATCGAGTTGGGCAGGTTCTTAAAAGACAGAGACAATGAAATCAAAGTAGAGTTGAATAACAGTTATATTAAAATTTTTCTTGAGAACTCGGTTTTTACTTCAAAACTGATTGATGGACGTTTTCCCGAATACCAACGTGTTATGCCGAGTGGATCGGACAAAGAGGTTGAGGCTGAAAAAATAACACTTAAACAGTCTTTGTCTCGTGCTTCGATACTCTCCAGCGAGAAATACCGTGGTATTAGATTCAGCGTAAAAAACGACACCTTACAACTTCAGGCTCATAATCCTGAGCAAGAGGAAGCTGAGGAGGAACTTGAAGTCGACTATCAGGGTGATGAACTAAAGATTGGGTTCAATGTAGGATATTTGTTGGATGCTATCTCTGTAATAGAGGAAGAGAGCGTTATTATTGAGCTCAAAGATTCAAACAGTAGCGCACTCATCTACGGAAAAGGTAATGCAGAAAGCAGGTATGTCATCATGCCGATGAGAATTTAGAAGCCATCATCAACAAAGGAAAACCGGCGAATAACCCTAATCGCCGATTTTTTTATTTAAATTGATAATAAATAAAATATCAATTAATCAACTCCGAAACATCAGTGCTGCTGAGCTCAACTTTACACAAAGTATTAATGTCATACAGGGCGGTAACGGAGCTGGAAAAACATCGCTCCTCGAAGCAATCTATCTACTTGCAAGAGCACGTTCGTTCAGAAGTACTCAGTCAAAAAAACTCATACAAGCAGACAAAAGCAACCTTACACTTTTTGCTTTGACAGAAAGTCAGAATGGTAAAGAGACAAGAATAGGATTAAAAAAAGAGGGTGGAAAAAATTTCATCAAGATAGATGGCAAAAGTGTAAAAAAACTTTCAGAACTCGCTGCCACACTGCCAATTGCACTGATAACTCCACAATCACACAGACTAGTAGAAGAGGGTCCGGAATATAGACGAAGGCTACTAAACTGGGGTGTGTTCCACGTGGAACATCGCTATAGGGAATTACTGACAATATATAATAGGGTCATTGCACAAAGAAATGCTTCACTAAAGGCAAGAAACAATGATGTTGATGTGTGGAATCATCAAATAAATATTTATGCAAATGAGATAAAAAATCTACAAGCCGCCTACGTAGCAAGTTGGAACAATGCATTTAAGCAACTCAGCAAAGGGGTAGATTTCATAGACTCGATAAACATAGGATATCAACAAGGTTGGGACAAGGGCCTCTCTCTAAATGATGCACTTAACAAAAAGATACAGATAGACCAGGCTAGGGGCTACACATCAGTAGGTCCACACAGATCCGATATACGTTTGATCATAGATGGCATACCAGTCAGGAATCAACTTTCAAGAGGCCAGCAAAAATTTTTAGTTACGCTTCTCATGCTGGCACAGTCCAAAATACAATCCACAAGAGAAAAGGAAAAGACTGTCATTCTGTTTGATGATTTTCAGTCAGAACTCGATCGAATAGCACAAGACACCCTGTTCGACATTATCCAGGGGGAAGCGTGTCAGACATTCATGACAATCATTGAAAGAGAAAAAGGATTGGAAAGAAAGTTGGGATCTGATGACGAGATGTTCCACGTGGAACATGGTTCTTTCTCTCGTGCGACCTAAGAAAAGCTATTCAAAAATACCTACTAAATCATTCGTCTAGAGGTGGCCTGTGAGGGTATAATAGGCCGCTGTTTAATTAAATGCATCTATGCTTAATCGCCCTTACGGAATTTTCTATGAGTTACGATTCTTCGAATATTAAAGTGCTTAAAGGTCTGGATGCCGTACGTAAACGTCCTGGCATGTATATCGGTGATACAGATGACGGCACCGGTCTACATCACATGGTATTTGAGGTTGTAGATAATTCTATCGATGAAGCCCTTGCTGGACATTGTGATGAGATCAAAGTGACCATCCACTCTGACCAGAGCGTCACGGTAACTGACAATGGCAGGGGAATTCCGGTTGATGATCATCCCGAAGAGAAGGTGTCAGCGGCAGAAGTGATCATGACGGTCCTGCATGCCGGTGGAAAGTTTGACGATAATTCCTATAAGGTTTCCGGTGGGCTGCACGGTGTGGGTGTCTCCGTTGTCAATGCACTTTCAGAGGAGCTGAAGTTAAAAGTGCGTCGGCAGGGCAAAATCTGGGAGCAGGTTTACCATCATGGTGTGCCTCAGTCTGATTTGAAGTCCGTTGGGGATACCCAGCGAAGTGGTACGAGCGTCACTTTTAAACCCAGCAGTAATACCTTTTCAAATATTGAGTTTCACTACGATATTCTTGCCAAAAGGCTGCGTGAACTTTCATTTCTCAACTCAGGCATAAAGATCCACCTTAAGGAGGAGGCGACAGGCAAAGAGGATATCTTTGAGTACGTCGGTGGTATTCTTGCCTTCGTTGAACACCTCAACAGGAATAAATCACCATTGCACAATCAAGTGTTCAGTTTCTCCGGTGAGCTGAATGACGTGGTTGTGGAAATCGCCATGCAGTGGAATGAGTCCTACCAAGAGACAATTTTCTGTTATACGAATAATATCCCTCAACGGGATGGCGGCACCCATCTTGCCGGTTTCCGTGCAGCGCTAACGCGTACCCTTAATCAGTACATCGAGCAGTCTGGGCTTTCAAAAAAACAAAAGGTGAATACCAGTGGCGATGATGCTCGAGAGGGCCTGACTGCTGTCCTTTCCGTAAAAGTGCTGGATCCTAAATTTTCCTCCCAGACTAAAGATAAGCTGGTCTCATCTGAGGTGAAGGGAATAGTTGAAAGCCTGCTATCGGAGAACTTGAATAACTTCCTGCTGGAGAATCCTGCTGAGGCAAAGAATATCGCTGGGAAGATGATCGATGCAGCACGAGCAAGGGAGGCGGCTAGAAAGGCAAGGGAGATGACAAGGCGTAAAGGCGCACTGGATATCGCAGGCCTGCCGGGTAAGTTAGCCGACTGCCAGGAGAAGGATCCAGCACTATCAGAACTCTACCTAGTGGAGGGCGACTCCGCCGGAGGTTCCGCCAAGCAGGGCAGGGATAGACGCTGTCAGGCAATACTTCCGCTTAAGGGAAAAATCCTGAATGTGGAAAAGGCCCGTTTCGACAAGATGCTCTCTTCCATAGAGGTCGGTACTCTTATTACCGCGCTCGGCTGTGGCATCGGTCGTGAAGAATTCAATCCGGACAAACTTCGTTACCATCGCATCATCATTATGACCGATGCGGATGTGGACGGAGCACATATTCGTACGCTGTTGCTGACTTTTTTCTATCGACAGATGCCGGAGTTGATCGATAGGGGGTATATCTACATTGCTCAGCCACCACTCTATAAGGTAAAAAAAGGGAAGCAGGAGCAGTATCTCAAAGACGAGCAGGATCTGAATAATTACTTTCTCCAGTCAGCACTGGATAATGCATCCCTGCATGTCACAGCAGATGCACCGCCACTAGCGGGCGAGAGTTTGGAGTCACTGTCACGCGCCTTTCTGGCGGTGATGGCCAGCATTGGGCGTCTCTCCCTTAGATATGACGGCCCAATGCTTGAGAAACTTATCTATATGTCCAAGATCGATGAAATCATGATTGAGGATAGCGCTGCCTTGCAGCAGTGGTTAGATGAGCTTGAAGGAAGGTTGAATACAGATCTTGGCATTTCAGAGTCCTGCACCTTACAAACCGTCAGTGAGGCAGAGGCGGACGAACCTGGGATTTTACTGACCCGTAAAACCCACGGTATCGGCAACGACAGATTGATCCCCTTTGATTTCTTCAACAGTGTGGAATACCGCAAGATTACCGAACTGGGTACTCAGCTCAATGGCCTGTTATCTGATGATGCCTATGTGAAGCGAGGCGAAAAGAAGCAAGCGGTAGGCAGCTTCCGTCAGGCACTTGAGTGGTTGATGGATGATGCCAAAAAGGGGCAACACGTCCAGCGCTATAAGGGATTGGGTGAAATGAATCCTGACCAGCTGTGGGAAACAACCATGAATTCGGATATACGTCGCCTCTTACAGGTCAGCATAGAAGATGCTGTGGCCGCTGATCAGATCTTTGCCACACTCATGGGCGATCAGGTGGAACCCAGGCGGGAGTTTATCGAGACACACGCCCTCACAGTGGAAAATCTTGATGTGTAGATTAGCGGTTGCCAACAACTTAGCAGAAAGCTAGTTCTACTGAAGCTGTAGGAAATCCGTTTAATTGTTATTATTCAGTACGTTGCAAATGTTAGTAAGTAATTACTAATGAATCATCGGTATGAATTCACGCCAATTTTAACAGCGTTCATCTGGTTTTGTTAGCTGTTCGTTTCCTCTCTGTCCTGGGGAAGTGCCTCTACCGTATCTTCAATCCATCTCTTTGCCTTGGCATTTATCTCTGAGGCAGACAAGCCATTGGTTTCGATAGCTGGGCCAATCACCACATCAATGGTGCCTGGGTATTTTCGAAGTTCACGCCTGCGCCAGAAGACCCCGGCATTATGCGCAACAGGGACTACCGGATGAGCTGATTTTTCAGCCAATAAGGCGCCGCCGATACCGTAGCGTTTGCGAGCGCCTGGTTTCACCCGTGTACCTTCAGGAAACACGATAATATTGATACCTTTTTCAAGCTTTTCCGTGCCCTGCTCAATGATCTGATCGACCGCCTTACGGCCAGACTTACGGTCAATGGCAATGGGTTCGAAGTACCACATAACCCAGCCAAAAAATGGGACGAAAAGCAGTTCACGTTTAAGCACCCAGGCTTTGGGTCCGGGGATCAAGCTTATCAATGCAATGGTTTCCCATGCGGATTGGTGTTTAGCCAAGATGATGTAGCTCTCATCCGGGATATTTTCCAGTCCCTTAATCCGATAATTGAGATTGCAGATTTTATCCAACGCCCAAAGGTTCAGGCGGCTCCAGGCGGTATCAAAGATGTGCATTTTTGGTCTGGGAATGGCCCAACCAGTGAGTGATCCGATGCCTGCAATCAGAATGGTAGTAATGATCAGGAAAAGAAAAAAAAGAGAGGAGCGTAGCAGTATCATTCTTCATTACTCGCTTCTGAAAGCAGATGGTCGACTGCATCTGCCAGGTCCTGATAAATTTCGATATCCTGCAGCGCCTCCTTTTGCTCGCGAATAGTCTTCTTACCTTTGCCGGTTCGTACCAGAATGGGTCTTGCACTCACAGCCAGTGCAGCCTCGAGATCTCGAATGGAATCTCCGATTACTGGTACACCTTTCAAAGAATCGCTGGATCTCTTACCTATCTCAAGATAAAGCCCGGATTTTGGTTTGCGGCAGTCGCAGTCGTCGAGTGGTCCATGGGGACAAAACAGGATGGCCTCAATAGTACCACCCATACTCTTTACTGCTTGCATCATCTTATTGTGTATCGCATGTAGGGTTTCAATGTTAAAGAGTCTTCTCGCCAGGCCGGATTGGTTGGTGGCAACATAGACTTTGTAGCCGGCATGGTTGAGGCGGGTAATAGCATTCAGACTTCCCTCGATGGGAATCCACTCATCAGGTGACTTGATGAAATCGTCTGAGTCCTGATTGATCACGCCATCGCGATCTAAAATGACCAGCTTCATGTTAGTAAGCGCACACTATTGATCAACGCCTTTAAATTCAGAGACTCGAATGCGTCCGTTGATCATGCGGGACTCCCGCTGATTAAGCTTATCCATCTTCTCCCAGAAGGCCTGATTGAGATCGAAATCCTGGGCGATGGCTGTGCCCATCACAAGAATCAGGAGATCAGCAACCTCTTCAGCCAATTCAGCAGGCGGTTTGCCCTTGGTGACACAGGAGGAGATCTCACCCAATTCCTCAGCCATCAGAGCGATACGATAGGTCATCTCCTCACCGCCGGTTTGTTTGAACTGGTGCTTGTCGTGGAATGCCTGTACAGCCGCCAGCATCTCTTTGTAGGAGTCCTGCGTCATGAATGGCTCTCTTGCTGTAACAGGGAGAGGTCCGCCACACTGAGAAAAAGATTCTGCAACTGGGAGAGTAAGGCAAGTCGATTGAGGCGTAGTGTCTGATCTTCAGTCATGACCATCACCTGGTCGAAGAAGGCATCTACCGGTTGTTTCAGTGCGGCAAGAATACGCAGACCCTCGGCATAGTCACCAACATCAAAAAGTGGCTGGGCAATGGGTGCTAGCTCTTCCAGTTTGCTGGCCAGTGTCTTTTCCGCCTCATCCTGAAAGAGCGCTGTATTCGCCTGGAACGGTAGTTTCTCCTCGCTCTTCTTGAGAATATTGCGAATCCGTTTGTTAGCGGCCGCCAGGCTCTCCGCCTCCGGGAGTGTGCGGAATTCAGCCATTGCCCTGATACGTTGATCGAAATCGGCAACCGTATGCGGATCGACCTCGGAAACGGCCTGAAATAGATCCACCGGGACGCCCTCGTCTACATAGATACCTTTTAATCGCTCCAGCATAAAGCGATAGACCGATTCAGCGGTATCTTTCTCAGTCAAATGATCAGAAAGGGTTTCAGTGACAGCTTCCAGCATACCTCTGAGATAAATAGTAAGTGAGTGCTCACGTATGATACGAAGCGCACCCAGCGCGGCCCGTCTAAGCGCAAAGGGATCCCTATCACCGGTCGGTCTCTGCCCGATACCGAAAATGCCGACCAGGGTATCCAGCTTTTCCGCCAGGGAGATGGCGATACCTGTTTTCGTCTGCGGCAACTGATCGCCGGAAAAACGGGGCATATAGAACTCGTCCATGGCAGTGGCCAGTTCGTCAGCTTCCCCATCACGGGTAGCCTGGTAGCGACCCATAACACCCTGCATCACAGGAAACTCGTTGACCATATCCGTCATCAGATCACAGCGGCTAAGCAGACCGGCCCGATGGGCGAGTTCAGGGTCGCCATCAATTTCAATGGCAATCATTTCTGCAAGTTTGGCTATCCGGGTCGATTTTTCGTACATCGAGCCAAGTTGTTTCTGAAACACCACGTGCTTAAGTGATTCAAGATGGTCTTCCAGACGTTTTTTTCCATCCTGTTGCCAGAAGAACATGGCATCAGCCAGTCGAGGCCGGATGACCCGCTCGTTACCCGCCTGAATCAGCTCCGGTTGAGGACTGTCTATATTTGCAATGGTGATGAAGTGATTCATCAACCGACCCTCTGCTGTAAAAAGAGGGAAGTATTTCTGGTTTCCCTTCATGGTGGCGATCAGGGCCTCTTGAGGGACTTCTAAAAAGCGCTCCTCGAAGCTTGCTGTGATGGGGACGGGCCACTCATTGAGTGCGGTGACTTCATCCAGCAGGTCATCATCGAGATCGGGATGGCCACCCAGTGTTGCAGCGCTGGTCTGAATCAGGTTGCGAATCATTTCACGACGCTCGTCAAAACCGGCTACAACCTTACCCATCTCCTTGAGTACGGAGCTGTAGTCATCAGGGTTATAAAGGGTGATGGCTGAAGGGTGGTGAAAGCGATGGCCGTAGGTCAGTCTGTCGGCCTTTGCATCGAACAGCGTACAGTCGACCAATTGCTCTCCATGAATGAAGACCAGCCAGTGTACTGGGCGTACGAACTGCGTTTCGGATGCTCCCCAACGCATGCGTTTGGGAATGGGTAGTTTGTTAAGCGCCTGCTCTGCGATTGCAGGTAGCAGCGTGTCGGCAGTTTTGCCTGTCTCTTCCATGCGGTAGATCAACCACTCACCTTTCTCGGTTTCCTGTCGTTCCAGCTGATCAACAGTAGTGCCGCAGGATCGGGCAAAACCCTCCGCTGCTTTGGTGGGTTTGCCATCATCATCGAATGCTGCCTTGACGGCAGGGCCGCGTCTTTCGACCTGACGATCGGGTTGCCGTACGGCGCAATCCTGTATCAGCACAGCCAGCCTGCGTGGTGTGGCGTAGGCCTCGACCTGACCATGTTTGAGGCCAGCCTGATCCAGACCCGCAATGAAACTTTGCGTGAGGGATTCGGCGAGTCGCTTCAGCGCCTTGGGTGGGAGTTCCTCAGTACCGAGCTCGAACAATAGTGGTGCAAAATCAGCCATTGGCCACCTCCCTGCGCTGCTTCAGCATGGGAAAATCGAGGTTCTCCCTGGCATCGTAATAGGCCTGAGCCACAGCGCGTGCCAGTGAGCGGACCCGCAGGATGTAGCGTTGCCGTTCTGTAACCGAGATGGCATGGCGGGCATCGAGCAGATTGAAGCTATGTGAGGCCTTCAACACCTGCTCGTAGGCGGGTAGGGGCAGACCGGCCTCTATGAGCCGATTTGAGTCCTTTTCACACTGGTCGAAAAGGCTGAACAGAAAATCCACATCGGCGTGCTCGAAATTGTAGGCTGACTGTTCCACTTCATTTTGATGGAACACATCCCCGTAGGTCACGATGCCCTGCGGTCCCTCGGTCCAGACCAGGTCGAAGACACTCTCCACACCCTGCAGATACATGGCGATACGTTCGAGTCCGTAGGTGATCTCACCGGTCACGGGGCGGCAGTCGAGTCCGCCCACCTGCTGGAAATAGGTGAACTGGGTGACCTCCATACCATTGAGCCAGACTTCCCAGCCCAGCCCCCAGGCACCGAGAGTGGGAGATTCCCAGTTATCCTCGACGAAGCGGATATCATGAAGCTTAAGATCGAGACCCAGTACTTCCAGAGACCCCAGATAGAGTTGCTGAATGTCCTTTGGAGAAGGCTTCATCACCACCTGATACTGATAATAATGCTGCAGTCGGTTGGGATTTTCGCCATAACGTCCATCGGTGGGACGACGGGAGGGCTGCACATAGGCGGCGTTCCAGGGCTCGGGACCGATGGAACGCAGGAAGGTGGCAGTATGGAAGGTGCCGGCGCCCATCTCCATGTCATAGGGTTGCAGTATCAGACAACCCTGTTTGGCCCAGTAGTCCTGCAAGATGAAGATCAGGTCCTGGAAAGTTGTCGTGCCGTTTTTTTGTTTTGCAGAATCTCGACTCACAATGAGTCTCCGGTAGTGTGGAGGAAAACCGCGTAAGTATAACGATGCCGCCAGGGTAAGGCTAACCCGGGTTGGTGTTCAGGATAGGGATTCGTAGAGAAAAATAATGTGTCTTTATGAATGGCTCGCGGGTGCCTGACGAGATGTGTTGCCGTATAATCGCCGATCCACCTACCTATTCTTCATTTCTTTATGACCAAACAACGCAAAGCGGCGGCACTGATCTCAGGGGGATTGGACTCTCTGTTGGCAGCCCGGGTGATGCAGGAGCAAGGCATCCACGTCGAGGGGATCAACTTTTATACCGGCTTCTGCGTCGAAGGCCATACTCATGCCATCCGCAAAAAAGACCGTCAGAAGGAGAAGCGAAACAATGCGCTTTGGGTCGCGGAGCAACTGGGTATCAAGCTGCATATCGTGGATATCGTCGAGGATTACAAACAAGTTGTGCTCAATCCGAAACATGGCTATGGGGCCAACCTGAACCCGTGTCTTGACTGTAAAATTTTTATGGTCAGCAAAGCGCTGGAATGGATAAAGTCCAAGGACTTCGACTTCATCATTACCGGCGAGGTCATTGGCCAGCGACCCATGTCTCAACGAAAAGAGACCATGCCGGTGGTAGCCGATGAATCGGGCGCTGAGGATCTGCTATTAAGGCCCTTATGCGCACGCAATCTGCCAGAGACGCTGCCAGAGCGGGAAGGCTGGGTGGATCGGCAGCAGTTGCACGATTTTTCCGGTCGTAGCCGTAAGCCGCAGATGGCGTTGGCGGCTAAGTTTGGTTTTGAGGACTATGCTCAACCTGCCGGAGGATGCTGTTTTCTCACCGATGCCCAATACTCGGTCAAGCTGGCTGACTTGTGGCGTGCCCGTGGTGACAAACAGTATGAGATGGATGACATCATGTTGCTGAAGGTCGGACGCCATCTACGGCCCGCACCTCACTTTAAATTGATCATCTCCAGGGAAGAGGGAGAAGGCAATTTTCTGCGTGGTTACCGGCATCAGTATCCTCATCTGACGACTGTCAGCCATCCGGGTCCGCTGGCATTGATCGATGGTGATGTGAGTGCGGCCGATATCGAATTGGCAGCCAGGTTGGTGGCCCGTTACAGTCAGGGACGCAGTGAGGAAGAGGTGGTACTCGCATTTACCGATATCGAAGGTCATCAGCAGGCGCTGAAGGTGAGACCGCTGCAACCCCATGAGATACCCAGGGAGTGGGTGATTTGAAGCGAAAGATTATCGACTGCCGCCGGCTGCTCTGTCCCATGCCGGTGATAAGGGTGCAGACAGCCGTGGAATCTCTGCCAGACGGTGCTCAAATTGAGGCGATTTGTACCGATCCCGGTGTGCTGACTGACATCCCTGCCTGGTCGAGGATCAACGGACATAAACTGATTGAAGCCCGGGAAGAGGATGGTGAATATATTGTGGTTGTCGAAGTCGACCACGGGAAGCAGTGATGAGCGTACAAGCTGAAACCAGGGAAAATCGTTTTCGTATCAGTCGTCGATCGGCGCTGGTCGGTGCGCTGGTCAATACGATTTTGGCCATCTCCAAAATTCTCTTTGGCTGGCTTGGCCAGTCACAGGCGCTGGTGGCGGACGGTATCCACTCGTTATCGGATCTGCTGACTGACGCCTTGGTCCTATTCGCTGCCCGACATGCCAAAGAGGCGCCAGATGAGGACCATCCCTACGGTCATGGTCGCTTCGAGACCGTAGGTACCCTCGTACTGGGCGGCATATTGATTGCCGTCGGTTTCGGTATCGTATGGGATGCAGGCGAGAGATTGTTTGCGCCTGAGCAGTTGAAACTTCCTGCTTCATTCACGCTGTTTGTAGCCCTCTTCTCAATCATCGCCAACGAAGGTCTTTTCTTCTATACCCGGTATCTTGCCAATCTGATCAATTCGGATCTGCTGCGGGCCAACGCCTGGCACCATCGCAGTGACTCGGTTTCATCCGTGGTGGTGCTGGTCGGTATCGGCGGCACCATGCTCGGTCTGCCCTACCTGGACGCCATAGCTGCCTCATTGGTGGGGATAATGGTGGCACAGATCGGCTGGAATCTGGGCTGGGGCGCTCTACAGGAGTTGGCGGATGCCGGTCTCGAAGAGGAGCACTTGAAGCAGATTCGGCAATTTATCAGCAGTGTTTCCGGTGTTAACAGCGTGCATATGCTGAGAACCCGCAAATTGGGTGGCCATGCGATGGCCGACGTTCACGTGCAGGTCGATCCCTGGTTGAGTGTTTCGGAGGGTCATCGTATTGCAGAGGTGGTGCAGTATGGTTTGATCGATCAGGTAGATGTATTGGAAGACGTCACGGTACATATTGATCCGGAAGATGACGAGGCGGGACCTTCCTGTTCCAGACTGCCGTTGAGAGATGAGGCGGAATCCCTACTGGAATCACATTGGTCACAACTCGCCTGCTATGCAAAGCGTCATCGAATGGTGCTGCATTATCTCTCTGGCAGGATTGATGTGGATCTCTTTTTGCCGATCTCTTGCTACGCGTCTCACGAGGGGGCTGATGAGGTGAATCGTGAATTTCAGAAAGCCCTGGAGGGATCGGAAGTTTTTCGCCATGTCCGTATTTGGTTTGGATAGCACCATGTTGGTGCGCCAATATGGTGCTAGCGCACCATTATAGTGCGTTAGTGAGTCTTTCCTGGCTTGTTCGATCATCTAAAGAAGATATCAGCTGATTCTCGTCAATATCTTTTGCAAAGGTGATTTGTGGGTGATCTATTTCTAAGTGGCTAATTTGAAATGGGTTTATCTTGAGCCAAAAATATTGAAAAAGGCGCCTCTATTTCCCGCATGAGAACGGCGGTTGTGTGGCATGAATCATGCAAATATGCGTTTTCCAAAGCGTCTGGTATCGTTTTCCGGCCGCCAAAGCTATGATGTGGCTGATTTTTTACTCAGCATCGAATAACCCATAAATTCTGGAGACGAAGATGGCCTTGAAAGCCCTGAAGATGATCAAAGACAATGACGTGAAGTTTGTCGATCTGCGTTTTACCGATACTCGCGGTAAAGAACAGCATGTGACGCTGCCAACGGGCGAAGTCAACGAAGAGATGTTCACTGATGGTAAGATGTTTGACGGTTCATCCATTGCCGGATGGAAAGGCATCAACGAATCGGACATGATCCTGATGCCTGAAGATTCGACGGCCGTCATGGATCCCTTCGCGGATGAGAACACCATGAACATCCGTTGTGACATTCTTGAGCCATCTACCATGCAGGGTTATGAGCGCGATCCCCGCTCCGTTGCCAAGCGTGCCGAGGCCTACCTGGCATCTACCGGCATCGCTGATGCTGCCTTCTTCGGTCCCGAGCCTGAATTCTTCGTGCTTGATGATGTACGCTGGAGCGTCGATATGAGCGGCTCCATGGTCAAGATCGACTCCGAAGAGGCCGAGTGGAACTCCGAGCGTGTCTATGAAGACGGCAACATCGGTCATCGTCCCGGCGTCAAGGGCGGTTACTTCCCGGTTCCCCCGGTTGATTCCCTGCATGATCTGCGTGGCGCTATGTGTCTGGCGATGGAAGAGATGGGCGTGCCCGTTGAGGTTCACCATCACGAGGTGGCCACTGCCGGTCAGTGCGAAATCGGCACCCGCTTCAGCACTCTGGTAGAACGTGCCGACTGGGTCCAGATCCAGAAATACTGCACCTGGAACGTGGCCCATGCCTATGGCAAGACCGCGACCTTCATGCCCAAGCCCATCGTTGGCGACAACGGTTCCGGTATGCATGTGCATCAGTCCCTGGCCAAGGGTGGCGATAATATCTTCGCCGGCGATCAGTACGGTGGCCTCTCCGAAACCGCCCTCTACTACATTGGCGGCATTATCAAGCACGCCCGTGCATTGAATGCTTTTACCAATGCGTCTACCAACTCTTACAAGCGCCTGGTCCCAGGCTTCGAAGCCCCGGTCATGCTGGCCTACTCCGCCCGTAACCGTTCCGCTTCGATCCGTATACCATGGGTTTCCAGCCCGAAAGGCCGTCGTGTCGAGGTACGTTTCCCCGATCCTACCGCCAATCCTTATCTGGCCTTCGCCGCCATGATGATGGCCGGTCTCGACGGTATTCAGAACAAGATCCATCCGGGCGACGCCATGGATAAGGACCTTTATGACCTGCCGGCTGAAGAAGCGCTCAGTATTCCCACCGTATGCCACAGCCTGGATATGGCATTGGAAGCCCTGTCTGAGGACCGCGCATTTCTGACAGCAGGCGGCGTCTTCACCGATGACCTGATCGATGGTTATATCGAGCTGAAGATGGAAGAGGTGACCACCATGCGTATGACCACGCATCCGGTGGAATTCGACATGTACTACAGCCTATAAGCATCAGCAGTATCTGTTGAAGCGACGAAAGCGCGCACTCCTGTTATGGGAGGGTGCGTTTTTTTTGCGAACTGAATCGCTTGTTCAATCCTTATACCTTGGTCTATGCTAGTGCCATGCGTAGCGTAGTACTTATTCTGATCTTATTGGTTTCTTGTCCGTTGCTGGCCAAGGATGTCTATAAATGGACGACGGAGACAGGCGAGGTTGTCTATTCAGACACCTATCGGCCTGGCGCAGAGCGTATTCGTGTTAGCGGTAGCAAATCCGCTCCTTCAACATTCCCTGAAGACGCTGCCGATCAGACAACAGCCGCTGTCGATGGTGAAACCTATCAGTCTTTCGAGGTCGTTCAGCCGGAAAATGACGAGACCATTCGTAGTAATGAAGGAACGGTCACAATTGGACTCACCCTATCCCCTGCCCTGGCGGCTAACCACGCTATTCACGTCTTTGTCGACGGTACCCGTTTGGAAGGCGAAATGAAGTCAACCCAGTTCAGTCTCAATGGCCTGAACTGGGGAACACATTCACTCGCTGATCGCCATGGAAGGCTGAAAGCCGAGGCGATTAGTCCCCGATAGGCGTAGGCGCGGTTGTATGGCCGTAATTGCGACCGT